>NZ_JBXEJO010000001.1:0-224794 GCF_056837965.1 Bradyrhizobium ferriligni | reverse complement strand
GGGGGCTCTCCCCGCGAGTCACGCTGGAGAGAGCCCCCACCCGGATCGCATCATTCGATGCGATCCGACCTCCCCCGCAAGCAGGAGAGGTGAAGCAAGTCAGGAGAAGCCTCATGGACCAGTCGATCGGCGCGCAGGAGCAGCCCCGCTACATCAAGCTCAACGAGCGCGACAATGTCGCGATCGTCGTGAATGATTTCGGCCTGCCCGCCGGCTCCCGCTTCGCCTCGGGCCTGACGCTGCGCGCCTTCGTGCCGCAGGGCCACAAGACCGCGCTGGAAGACATCGCCGAGGGCGCACCCATTATCCGCTATGGCGAGGTGATCGGCACGGCGCTGTTGCCGATCCTGGCCGGCGAATGGGTCGACGAGGCACGCATCCGCATGCCCGACGCGCCGCCGCTCGATCAGCTCGAGATCGCGACCGCGGTGCCGCCGGCGCTGCCGCCGCTCGAAGGTTTTACCTTCGAGGGCTATCGCAATCCCGACGGCTCGGTCGGCACCAAGAACATCCTCGGCATCTCCTCCTCCGTGCAATGCGTCAAGGGCACGATGGAATACGCGGTCAAGCGCATCCGCGCCGAGCTCTTGCCGAAATATCCCAATGTCGACGACGTCGTGCCGCTGACCCACGCCTACGGCTGCGGCGTCGCGATCACGGCGCCCGACGCCGTGGTGCCGATCCGCACCCTGCAGAATCTCGCGCTCAATCCGAATTTCGGCGGCGAGATCCTCGTCGTCGGCCTCGGCTGCGAGAAGCTCGCGCCGGAACGGCTGGTGCCGGAAGGCGTCGGCGATGCCATCGTGCGGATGCAGGACGAAGCCTTTGACGGCTTCGGCGCCATCGTCGACGCCATCATGACCCAGGCCGAAGCCCGGCTGAAGGTGCTCAACACCCGCAAGCGCGAGACCTGCCCGGCCGCCGACCTTGTGATCGGCCTGCAATGCGGCGGCAGCGACGCGTTCTCCGGCGTGACCGCGAACCCCGCGGTGGGCTTTGCCGCCGACCTGCTGGTGCGCGCCGGCGCGACCGTGATGTTCTCGGAAGTGACCGAGGTGCGCGACGCGATCCAGCTGCTGACCCGCCGCGCCGTCAACGAGGATGTCGGCCGCGCGCTGATCCGCGAGATGGAATGGTACGACGCTTATCTTGCCCGCGGCGGCGCCGACCGCAGCGCCAACACCACGCCGGGCAACAAGAAGGGTGGTCTCGCCAACATCGTCGAGAAGTCGCTCGGCTCGATCGTCAAGTCCGGCTCAGGTCCGATCGCGGGCGTGCTGTCGCCGGGCGAGAAGGCGCGGCAGAAGGGCATGCTGTTTGCCGCGACGCCGGCGAGCGACTTCATCTGCGGCACGCTGCAGCTCGCCTCCGGCATGACCTTGCAGGTGTTCACCACCGGCCGCGGCACGCCCTATGGCCTGGCCGCCGCGCCCGTCATCAAGGTCGCGACCCGCAGCGAGCTGGCACGACGCTGGAAGGACCTAATCGATTTCGACGCCGGCTGCATCGCCACCGGCGAGAAGACAATCGAGGAAACCGGCTGGGACCTGTTCCGCCTGATCCTCGACGTCGCGAGCGGGCGCACCAAGCCGTGGTCGGATCGCTGGGGCATCCACAACGATCTGACGCTGTTCAACCCGGCGCCGGTGACCTGAGCATTCGCGCCTCCTTAACCACCCGTTAGCCACGTCCTGATCGGCCGGGGAACGTCGCAATTCGATTCAAATTGTCCGGGCATGGAGGCACACATGACCCGGACCATCAATGAGCTCAGAGATCAGGCCGACCGCGCCGAGCGGCTGGCACGCACCGGCATGGACTCGTTGACGGCCGAGCGCCTGCGTGCCTACGCGGAGGAATGTCGCAGCCAGATCGCAGCCGCTGAGCGGGAGAGGCAATCGGGGGCATCACCAGCGGTATAGATGTCCGGGGGTTCGCCGCCACACGCTCATCAAAATTTCTCGAGTCCTCGCACTTCCCTGGCGGCGATCTTGATCAGCGGCTTGACCGCCTGTTCCTCGCGGCCGAGCACAACGCCCGAGGCAAAGGCGCTGGCGCGCTCCTTCCGATGCGGGGCCTTCAGCGCCGCATCGACCGCCAGCTTGCGGTGCGCGACAAAATCGTTGAGCGAGCCGAGCGCATCCTGGACCCGCTTCAGGTGCCTGGACAGCCGCGCGAGTTGCCCGCGCTCACCCTTGCGCGGAAACAGGCTTTCGAAAAAATCGATCGCGTATCTGAGCTTCTTGGCCTTGATGCGCACCTTGTGCCGCCGCCGGGCCGACAGCTCGTCGAGACGCCGGCCATCCTTGCGCAGCTTCCTGATGCGGCGATGCAGCAGCGCGGCCGCGAATTCCTCGATCGGACCGCCTTCGTCCTCCGCGGCAATGGTCTGCTTTGCCTCGATCCATTGCAATGTGTCGATCAGCATGGACCGATAGCGCCGCGAATTGACCGCCTGCCGCGCGCCGGCAAAGGCGCGGTCGCGGCGGTCGGAGAATTCCTGCCGGATCGCTTTGCCGCCTCGCCGCAGCAGCGCGTCATGCGATGCAGGCTCGATATCTTCCCTGACGAATACATCAAGCTCGCGCGCCGGCGCGAGCGCGTTGGTGAGCCACTTCAGCTGGGTCTTGATGTCTTCCGTCGGGGCTACGATGAGGATCTTCGAGAACAGCGAGATCGCGGCGCGCAGCCGCCGCAACCCGACCCGCATCTGGTGAATGCCTTCCGCCTCACCCTCGCGGACGGCATCGGCATTCGACGAGAAGTGACGAAGCGCGGCGCGCGCGATCACCCGGAACGCCGCGCCGGCGGTAAGCCCGGCGTCGAGCACGATGTTCCCGGCGGAGACGACGACATGCTCCTCGCCATCGGCAAGTTCATAGCCATGTTCGGCTTTCGAGCGCAGATCGAGCTCCGCCGCCGCCTTCCGCTCCAGCGCCCTGGCAACCCGGAACAGGTCGAGCCGGCGGCCGCTCTTGAGTTCGAGTTCGACCTCGTCGATTCGGCGCGAACGGTGCCCGGCCGTGGTGTAGCCGCGATCGATCGCGAGCTCGATCTCGCTGCGTTTCGTCCGCAGCGGCACGGTGATACGCCGGACCGACGTCGCGAACATCGGCTTCAGCTTGTGACGCAGCCTGTCGGACGCGAGCTTTTCGAGCGGTGTACCTTCGGCCTTGTCGAGGTCGAGGTGTCCATCCGCAAGGTCGGTCTCCCATTCGCCCCGTTCAAACTGTGGCCCCGCCCCGGACTTGATCGTCTGAACATAGCTGGCGCCATCCCGCCGCACGCGCAACGTCAGTCCGTGCCGCTTCAGCTTGTGCTTCGCGGTGTCGAAATAGGTCGAGACGAGATCGCTCTCGGACGGCGCTCCGCTTTTGCTGCCGGCGATCCGCGGTTTCTTCAGTCCCTTGAGCTTGCGCGCGGGAACGCGGAATTTGAGCTCCGTCTCGGCCGCCATCGTCGCTCCGTGGCCTGGGGCACCAAGCAAACGTCCGCCGTGACGAGGTCAGCGACGGACTTTCATGTTAACACAAGATCGCTTGAAGTTGGCGTCAATCGTCGTCGTTATGGATGACGGTCTTGCTGCGATTGCCGAATTCGTCCCGCTTCTTGATGACCGTGGTCCGGTCACGGCGCGGCTCACGCTCCCTGATCACGGTGGTGCGATCACGATCGCGGTCGCGATACTCGGGCGCCCGACCAACCGTTACGCCCGCGCCGACGGGACCTGCGCGGACACCGATATCATCGGCGAACACGGGCGATGCGATCGCGGTCACCATGGCCGCAGCCAACAGATACGTCCTCATGCCGTCTCTCCTCCTCCAGTTGCGATGTGAAGGAGGAACGTCGAGTGCGACGGACCGTTCCTGTATCGAACGTGCTGCATTTGCTCACGCGCCGGTGCGAAACATCGCGCGGGAACTCGCTGAACAGGCATTCATCTGTGTGGCGAAATACCCATGTTCCACGCGTTGAATAGCCTGAATTGATGTCCCACGTCCTTAACTAACAGGAGGACGTTCCATGAAACAGTCACAGCACTTCCTCGACAATGCGGAGAACTGCGCGCAGCTTGCCGAGCGTGCCGACGACGAGCCGACCCACAAGCGCTTCAAGCGAATGGAAGCGGCCTGGCGCGCTCTGGCAAAGGAACAGGATTGGCTCGACGGCGAGACTTCGCCAGCGGAAAATGCAGCCTAGATCCAGCCCGGCCGTGGCGACAAATGCGACATCGCCACGGCCCGCGGCCTACTCGGCGCCGCGCTGCCGCTGCCAGCGCAACAGATAGGCCTGCAGCCGCCAGATGATCGCCGACAGCACCACGCCGACCAGCATCAGCACCACGACAGCAACCATCATGCCCGAGGCCTCGCCGCGCGCCTCCGATTCGATGATGAGGCGGCCGATGCCGCGCTCGGCGCCGATGAACTCGCCGACGATCACGCCGATCAGTGCGAAGGAGATCGCAGGCGTCAGCGAGGCGAACACCCAGGCCATCGTCGAGGGGATCACCACCGTCCGGGTGATCTGCCATTCGCTGGCGCCGAGCAGCCGCGCGGCATTGGTGAAGCCCTCGTCGATCGAGCGCGCGCCCTCGAAAGTGTTGAAGAACACCAGGAACACGACGACGATCCAGGACGTCACGATCTTCGACATGTCGCCGATCCCGAATGCCAGCACGATGATCGGCGCCAGCGCGATCCGCGGGATCGAATTGACAGCGGTGATGAAGGGCTGAAAGATCGCGCTCAGGCCGTCGGATCGTCCCAGGATCAGCCCCGCGACGAAGCCGCTGACCACGCCGGTGACGAAGCCGAAGAAGGTATTCTTCAGGGTGATGGCGGTCGCGGCCCAGAGGTTGTTCTCGTTGCGCGCCAGGCACTTTCCGAAGTCGCCGTTGAACCAGCTGTTGAAGACGCCGAGCTTCGAGGTCAGGCAGCTCTGGATCAGGAAGTTGTCGAAGATCATCGACGGCTTCGAGATGAAGTAGGGATCGAGCAGGTCGGGCACCAGCCAAGGCAGTCTGGTGCGGAGGTCGTAGCCCCATTGCCAGACCGACAGCACGATGGCGCAGATCAGGACCTGCCAGCCGACCGTGCCGAGCGTGCCGTACCTCTTCATGCGCTGCGGCCCTTGACGAATTCCTCGCCGAGCGAATGCCAGATGTGCTGGAACAGCTCGGCATAATGCGGGGTCTCGCGCACCTTCACCGCGTCGCGCGGGCGCACGAAGTCGACCTCGAACATGTCCTTGATGCGGCCCGGCCGCGCCGAGAACAGGATGATGCGGTCGGCGAGCGTCAGTGCCTCGCCGAGGTCGTGGGTCACGAACAGCACGGTCTGCTGCTCGCGTTCCCAGATCCGCAGCAGCACCTCGTGCATGTCGATCTTGGTGTGGGTGTCGAGCGCGCCGAACGGCTCGTCCATCAGGAGAATCTGCGGCTCGACGATCAAAGTGCGCATCAACGCCGCGCGCTGCCGCATGCCGCCCGACAGCGCCGATGGATAGGCGTTCTCGAATCCCTTCAGGCCCGCTTGCGCGACGCATTCCGCGATGCGCTCTTTCCGTTCGCCGACGGGAACGCCTGACAGCTCCAGCCCGTAGCCGATATTGTCGCCGACGGTCCGCCATGGAAACAGCGTGTCGCGCTGGAAGACGTAGCCGACATTGGGCGTCGCCTTGCCGGCGACGACGCGCTTGCCGTCGATCAGGATCTCGCCGCCGGTCGGGCGGATCAGCGAGGCGATCATGTTGAGCACCGTGCTCTTGCCGGAGCCCGACGGCCCGAGCAACGCGACGAACTCGCCGCGGCGGACGTCGAAGGTCACGTCGCGGACCGCCTCGATCGTGGTCCTGGCAAGCTGGAACGACTTGCTCAAACCCTTGACCTCGACGCGACGATCGGCCGAGGCGCGCGGCGACACGGTTGCGCTTGTCTCGAGCGCACTCAACCCGGATAGGCCTTTCGCGCCGCTTCGATCAGGTTGGAATTGACCACGTCGGCGATCTTGAGCGGCTTGATGCCGGTCATCTCGCGGAACCAGACTTTCTCGCCGCGCGCGAAGCTCGCGGCGTCGATCGAGCCCTCATAATCCGCGACCTTCTGGATCGACGTGATCTCCAGCAGATTGGCCTCGCGCGAGGTGCTGCCGACATAGGGCTCGATGGCGTCGTAGACCTCGGTCGGCTTGTGGGTCTTGATCCATTGCGACGCCCGCCACAGCGCGGTGACGTAGGCCTGCATCTTGGCCGGGTCCTTGTCGATGGTGGCTTGCAGTGTGAAATGCGCGGTCACCGGCACCTTGCCGCCGATATGCTTGTTCCAGATCGCCTCATCGGTACCGTCGAACAGCAACTCGCCCCAGCCCTGCTGCTGTGCCTCGTTCAACAGCGACAGCGAGCTGACGAGGATATCGACCTGCTTCGACTTCAGCGATCCCAGCATGGTATCGACATTGCCGGTGCCGATCCAGGTCACTTTGTCATCGAGCCCCATGGTTTCCATATAGTATGACGACCAGACATGGTTGGTGCCGCCGAGCGAGGAGACCGAGACGATCGGCTTGCGGCCGTCGGGCCGCTTCCATTGCGCGAAGGCCTCCAGCGAGTTGATGCCCTGGTCCTTCAAATCCTTGCGGATAATGAACATCACCGAGTTCGATCGCGTGTCGACCGGCAACAGCACGCGCGCGGCACGGCCGTGGTTGGTCAGCTGCATCGGATGGGTGACGTCGCCGATGCCGATATCGCCCTGCGACGAGGCGATGATCTCGCGGGTCTTCACGCCGCTGCCGCCCTGCACCAGCTTGCAGTCGAGCCCGGCCTCCTTGAAGTAGCCGATACGGTCGGCGACGAACTGCGTCTGATAGACCGGCACCGCGACCGGATAGATTGCGCGACCCGCGGCCGCCTGCGCCCACGCACGCCCGGTCGCCAGCGCGGCGCCGCCGGCGGCGATGACCGTCAGGGCCGATCTCCTTGAAATGTGGGGCACGGCGAGGCGCGCCATCACGCGTGCTCCTTCGCGGAAATCTTGTCGAGCGCGCCGAGCACCGCATCGCCCATCTGCACGGTCGACAGCTTTTTCGCCCCGGCCTCGGCGATATCGGCCGTGCGCGCGCCGGAGGCCAGCGCGGTCTGCACCGCTTTCTCCAGCAGGTCGGCGTCCTCAGGCCGGTTCAGCGTCAGGCGCAGCAGCATCGCGACGCTGAGGATCGAACCGAGCGGATTGGCGATGCCCTTGCCCGCGATATCGGGCGCGCTGCCATGCACCGGCTCATAGAGCGCCTTGCGCCGGCCGAAGCGATCGACCGGGCCGAGCGAGGCCGACGGCAGCATGCCGAGCGAACCCGAAGCCATCGCCGCGCAGTCGGACAGGATGTCGCCGAAGATATTGCCGGTCACCATCACGTCGAACTGCCGCGGCTCGCGCACGATCTGCATCGCGGCGTTGTCGACATAGAGATGGGTCAGCTCGACATCGGAGAACTCCTCCTTGTGCAGCTTGATCATCTCCTCGCGCCAGACCACGCTGGTCTCGAGCACATTGGCCTTGTCGACCGAGCAGACCTTGTTGCGCCGGGTCCGCGCCAGCTCGAAGGCCGAGCGCGCGACGCGGCGGATCTGGTTCGTGGTGTATTGCTCGGTGTTGAAGCCGCGGCGCTGGCCGTCGGGCAGCGTCTCGATGCCGCGCGGCTCGCCGAAATAGATGCCGCTGGTCAGTTCGCGAATGATGACGAAGTCGACGCCGTCGAGCACCTCGGGCTTGAGCGGCGCGGACGCCGACAGCGCCGGGCTCGCCACGATCGGCCGCAAATTGGCGTAGAGATCGTATTTGCTGCGCAGGCCCAGCAGACTGCCGGCCTTGCGTGCCGCGGCCGGCACCTCGGTGGTCTCCGGCCCACCGGTCGCACCCCACAGGATGGCGTCAGCCTCGTCCATCGCCTCGGCGGTATCCTCGGGCAGCACCTTGCCGGTCGCCAGATACGGGATCAGGCCGTATTGCGCCTCGCGCAGCGTCATCGGCACGTTACGCTTCGCCGCGAACCAGTCGAGCACGCGGCGCGACTGCGCGGTGACCTCGGGGCCGATGCCCTCGCCGCCGACGACGGCAACCTTGACCATGTTGGATTGCGTGCTCATGCGGATGTCCTTGAAGCGGGTGTCCTAGTCGAATGAATCCATGGCCGCGCCGCGCGGTCGGAAGCCTGGAAAGCGAGGATCTCGTCGTCGCGCCGCAGCGTCAGTGCCACCTCGTCGAGGCCCTTCAGCAGCCCCTCGCGCCGCCGCGGATCGATCTCGAAGGAATGCCGCGCGCCCGACGGCGAGACGATGGTCTGGGCCTCGAGGTCGATCGAGACCTTGCCCGCGCCTTGCGTCGCCTCGATGTCGGCGGCAAGCTGATCGACCACCACCTTGTCGACGATGACGGGAAGGATTCCGTTCTGGAAGCAGTTGGCGAAGAAGATGTCGCCGAAGCCGGACCCGATGATGGCGCGGATGCCGCGCTCCTGCAGCGACCACACCGCGCCCTCACGCGAGGAGCCGCAGCCGAAATTCGGCCCGGTCACCAGGATCTCCGCCTCGCGATACGGCTCGCGGTTCAGGATGAATTCCGGATTTTCCGAGCCGTCGGGCAGATAGCGCAGCGAGCCGAACGCCCATTTGCCGAGCGTGCCGCGGATCGAATTGCCCACCAGCCGCTCGATGCGGATGATGACATCGGTATCGATATTGCCGCGCATGATCGGCGCAGCGGTTGCGGTGAGCTTGTCGAACGGTTTTGGCATGCTCTAGCGTCCCATCATCCTGACATCGGCGATCGCGCCGGCAATGGCGGATGCTGCGGCACTCGCGGGGCTCGCCAGATGCGTCCGCGCGCGCGGCCCTTGCCGGCCGACGAAATTGCGGTTCGAGGTCGAGACCGAGCGCTGCCCGGGCGCCACCACCTCGCCATTGGCGGCAAGGCACATCGAGCAGCCCGGCTCGCGCCACTCGAAGCCGGCGTCGATGAAGATCTTGTCGAGCCCTTCGGCGACCGCCTCGCGCTTGACGTTCTCCGAGCCCGGCACCACCCAGGCGCGGACCCCGGCCGCGACCTTGCGGCCGCGGGCGACCTCGGCCGCGGCGCGCAAATCGCTGAGCCGGCTGTTGGTGCAGGAGCCGATGAACACCCAATCGACCGGCGTGCCCGCGATCGGCGCCCCGCCTTGCAGGCCCATATACTCCAGCGCGGTCTCGATCGCGGCGCGCCGCAAGGGATCGTCGACCGCCTTCGGATCGGGAATCACGCCGTCGACGCCGACGACGTGCTCGGGGCTGATGCCCCAGGTCACTTGCGGAATGATCTTCTCGACGTCGATCACGACCTCGCGGTCGAACACCGCGTCGGGATCGCTCGGCAGTTCGCGCCACGCTTTCACTGCGAGATCCCACATCTCGCCTTGCGGCGCGTAGGGACGGCCGCGGAGGAATTCGAACGTCTTCTCGTCCGGCGCAATCATGCCCATCTTGGCACCGAGCTCGATCGAGAGATTGCAGATCGTCAGCCGGCCCTCGATCGGCAGCGCGCGGATCGCACTGCCGGCATATTCGACCGCATAGCCGGTGCCGCCGGCAGCGCCGATATGGCCGATCAGCGCCAGGATCATGTCCTTGGCGGTGACGCCGAGCGGCAGCTTGCCCTCGAAGCGCGCGCGCATCGTCTTCGGACGGCGCTGGATCAGCGCCTGCGTCGCCAGCACATGGGTGAGCTCGCTCGATCCGATGCCGAAGGCGAGCGCCCCCAAGCCGCCATGGGTGCAGGTGTGGCTGTCGCCGCAAACGATGGTCGCGCCCGGCAGGCTCAAGCCGAGTTCCGGACCGATGACGTGGACGATACCCTGGCCGGGCTGATCGACATCGAACAGGGTGATGCCGCTCGCCGCCGTCTCGACTCGCAGCGCAGCCAGCAATTCCATGCCGATCTTGCTGGTTCCGGCGCGGCCGGGCGCTGTCGACAGCGCGTGATCCGGCGTCGCGAAGGTCAGTTCGGGATTGTGGACCTTGAGGCCCCTGCTCTTGAGATCGAGCAGGCCGCGCGACCCGCCGAGATCGTGCAGCAGATGGCGGTCGATATGAAGGAGGTCAGTGTCCTCGCTGAGGCGCGCAATGACATGCTGGTCCCAGATCTTCTCGAGCAAACTTCGGCCGGGCATCCGCCTTCCCCTGCTCTCTGCGTTTCCATGGCTTGGTCTTGTTGGGCGCCAATCTGTGCCAAACTTGTCGTCAAGTGAAGCAGTTTTGCCCTAACATCACATATGTGATGGAGGTGCGGTACTTGACCCGCCGAGGAGCCAGCCATGCCGAATCCGAATAAGACGGCCATCGTCAAATCGGCCATGCGGACGTTTGCAGTTCTGGAGTTCTTCCGGAAAACCAAGCGGGCTGCTTCCGTGACTGAAATATCGTCCGCGTTGGAGATGCCGCAATCGAGCACGTCGGTGTTGCTTCGATGTCTCGTCGAATTGAACTACCTGGAATACGAGCGAAAGACCCGGCTTTTCATCCCGAGCTACCGGGTCAATCTGCTCGGTGACTGGATTCGTCGTTCCCCGTTCCGTGATACCAAGCTCACCGATCTGATGGAGGAACTCTGGACCGCGACGGGCGGCGAAACCGTCATGCTCGGACAACAGGCCGGCGCCGCCGGGATGCAGTATCTGCACGTTGTCCCCGGCGGCTCTCAGCTTCAGTACACGGCACAAGCCGGTCAAATACGACCGATGGTGCGGACCGCGCTCGGACATGTGCTGCTGAGCCAAATGCCGAACACCAAAATTCGCGGCATTATCCGCCGCAACAATGCCGAGGAGCCGAGTCAATCGGCGCGCGTTCGCGAATCCGCCTTTCTCGAGGAGGTCGAGCGCATTCGCCGCCGCGGCTATTCCGAGTCAGGCGGCCGCACGACGCCGGGCGCAAACACGATAGGCATGCTCATTCCCCGACCAAGGCGACGCGCTCCGCTCGCGATCGGCATCGGCGGACCGATCGAACGCATCGCGGCAAAGCGCGCGCACATCATCGAGGTGATGCAGAGCCGGCTGAAAGAACTGACAAGTGAAGCGCCGTAGCCCGGATGAAGCGAAGCGAAATTCGGGGGGCAGTCTCCCTCCACGGAGAGATCAGCCCCGGATTTCGCTTCGCTTCATCCGGGCTACGGATACTGAATGTCTGTCTTCTCCTTCCCCCTGGAAGGGGGAAGGTCGGGATGGGGGTCCGCCACAGGCGGCGCTCTATGTGGAGAGAGCAGATCCCCACCCGCTTTGCTCTGGCGAGCAAAGCGACCTCCCCTTTTCAAGGGGAGGTTGGACCCGCTGCAATTAGAGCTTTCGGATTTCGCCTTACGACGCCAGTGCTTCCTCCGGCATCACGGATGACAGATGCTGGCTCTCGGCGACGGCGCGGTTGGTGATGCGGCCGCGATGCACGTTAAGGCCTGCGCGCAGATGCGGATCCTCGACCAGCGCGCGCAGCCCCTTCGCGGCCAGCGCCAGGCCGAACGGCAAGGTGGCATGATTGAGCGCGTGGCTCGAGGTGACCGGCACCGCGCCCGGCATGTTGGCGACGCAATAATGCACGATGTCGTCGACCAGATAGGTCGGCGCCTGATGCGTGGTCGGCTTCGAGGTCTCGAAGCAGCCGCCCTGGTCGATCGCGACGTCGACCAGCACCGCGCGGCGTTTCATGCCTGCAAGCTGCGCGCGCGACACCAGCTTTGGCGCGCTGGCGCCCGGCACCAGCACCGCGCCGATCACAACGTCGGCCGCGAAGACCTCCTGCTCGATCGCTTCCAGCGTCGCGTAACGGGTGCGGACGCGGCCGAGGAAGAGATCGTCGAGCGCGCGCAGCCGCGGCAATGAGCGGTCGAGAATGGTGACGTCGCTGCCGAGGCCTGCGGCCATCCGCGCCGCATGAGTGCCGACCACACCGCCGCCGATGATCGCAACCCGCGCCGGCGGAACGCCGGGCACGCCACCGAGCAGCTTGCCCATGCCGTCGGCAGATTTGCGCAGCGCGGCGCCCGCGGCCTCGATCGCGAGCCGGCCGGCGACTTCGCTCATCGGCGCCAGCAATGGCAGTCCGCCATGCACATCCGTGACGGTCTCATAGGCCACCGCCGTGCAGCCGGAAGCGATCAGCCCCGCGGTCTGCGGCACGTCGGGCGCGAGATGCAGATAGGTGAACAGGATCTGTCCCTCGCGCAGCCTGATCCATTCGGACGGCTGCGGCTCCTTCACCTTCACGATCATCTCGGCGACGGAGAACACCTCTTCGGCGGTGTCGGCGATCCGGGCGCCGGCCTGGCTGTAGACGTCATCGCCGGCACCGATGCCGTCACCGGCGCCGCGCTGGACCACGACCTCGTGGCCGTGCGCCGCATATTCCCGCACCGAGGCAGGCGTCAGCCCGACCCGATATTCCTCGACCTTGATTTCCTTGGGCACGCCGATGCGCATGGTCCGCTCCTTGAAGGATTCGTTTCCGCCACCATCAAGGCTATGCCCCGTCACACGGCGTTTCTCAGCGATTTCCGGCTTGCTCACAGCCAAATACGCCCATATCCTTCGCTTTCAGCTCAGCTCTTGAAGGAAATCTGCGTGGACGGTCTCGATCGTATCGACCTCAGAATCCTCGCCGAGCTGGTCGCTGATGCCCGCGCGAGCCAGATCGAGCTTGCCGAGAAGGTCGGGCTATCGCCGACCGCCTGCGCGCGGCGCATCCGCCATCTCGAGGAGATCGGCGTGATCCGCGGCTACCGCGTCGACCTCGAACCATCAGCGCTCGGCCTCGTGACGACCGTCGTCGTCACCATCACGCTGGAGAAGCAGAGCGAGGATTATCTCGCAGCCTTCGAGGCCGCGATCGCGCGCTGCCCCGACGTCGTGTCCTGCCATCTGATGTCGGGCAGCGACGATTATCATCTGCAGGTGATCGCCCGCGACATCGCCGACTTCGAGCGCATCCACAAGCAGCATCTGTCGCGGATGCCGGGCGTCGCTCGCATCCATTCCAGCTTCGCGATGCGCGAGGTGGTCCGCCGCACCATTCCCGAGACTGCGCTGCGCGGCTGACGGTCACGCACCACCGCGCACTGTCACAATCGCACACTGTCACAATCTGGCGCTGTCATAATCGGGCACTGTCACAATCGGATCTGCCCGGCTCGCTCCCACACGCAATTTTTAGTTCGTGATTCGCTGCCTTCTATGACAGAATTGCTACAGTTCAATATCAATTCGGTTACACGCGGAGCGGTGAATGAGCATGGAGTGGCGGGCACGGCCGGTTTCGCTGGCTTGGTCAAATCCAGTGGTCCGGTGGTGGGGCTTCCTGAGCCTCGTCAGCGCCGCCAACATCGCGGTCTGGTTCGCGCTTTACCGCCAGTTCAATGAACAGGCCAATGGCAGCTTCAGCAACACCTCGGGCATCGGCCTGATGATGCTGCTGTGCGCGGCCTATGTGTTCGGCTGCGCCTTCCGCTCGGTCCTGCCGCGCGCCGACGTGCAGCGCATCTGCCTGTTCGACACCTGGCTGTCGAGCGTCATAGTCGGCCGCACCGTCGCCACCGTCGCCGAGGTCTGCTTCGCCGCGCAATGGGCGATCATCCTGCATCAACTCGGCACCATGACCGGCGCCGAGACCACCGTGACCATCGCCTGGATCATCGTGCCGCTGATCGTGATCGCGGAATGCTTTTCCTGGTATGCGGTGCTGACCACCCATTATCTCTGCAACGCGATCGAGAACTCGATCTGGGCCGTGGTGTTCTTCCTGGTCGGGATTGCGCTGTGCCGGCTGCTGCCGGAGTTTCATGGCCCGGTGCGCTGGGCCTTCATCGTCGCGATCGTCGGCATCGCCGCCTTCCTTGCCTTCCTGATGACCGTCGACGTCCCGATGTATCTGAATCGCTGGCGCGCCAACCTCGCCGCCGGCGGCACGCTGCTGCATCCGCTGGAAGGCCTGCGCGATGTCAGCCGGCGCTGGGTCGTGACCCATGACATCGCGGAATGGCGCGAGGAGATCGCCTGGATGTCGCTGTATTTCAGCATGGCGGTCTGGTCGAGC
The DNA here is from genome assembly GCF_056837965.1 of Bradyrhizobium ferriligni. Taxonomy (NCBI): domain Bacteria; kingdom Pseudomonadati; phylum Pseudomonadota; class Alphaproteobacteria; order Hyphomicrobiales; family Nitrobacteraceae; genus Bradyrhizobium; species Bradyrhizobium ferriligni. The sequence goes on along the minus strand of NZ_JBXEJO010000001.1, from coordinate 210,685 downwards.
CTCGCGCTCTGCGTCGGCTATTCGCTCGAGGATCAGCTGCCGCGCTACCGCACCGAGCCTGCGATCGTTGCAACGACGCCGGCGCCGACAGCGCAGCACACCGCCACGATCGACGCGGCGGCGCCGTCGCGGAATTGACCGGCGACCGCCGCGCGCGGCTTGTCGCCGCCGGTGCTTTCGGAGTAAAGGCTGAGACGCCCCGCTCATCCGTCAGCGTTCCATGCCCCGCATCACCATCATCGAAACCGGGCTCGTCAGTCCGCAATTCCGCGATCGCCACGGCAGCTATCCGCAGATGTTTCAGCGGATGGTAGCCACCGCCGATCCGTCTGTTGCCTGCGACGTCGTCAGCCTCGCCAATGGCGAGACACTGCCGGATCCGGTGACATTGGATGCGATCCTGATCACGGGATCGGCCGCGGGCGTCTACGACGACGTCGCGTGGATCGCGCCGCTCGAAGCCTTCGTGCGCACGGCCCATGACAAGCACATTCCAACCGTCGGCGTCTGCTTCGGCCATCAGCTGATCGCGCAAGCGCTCGGCGGCACGGTGCGCAAATCCGAGAAAGGCTGGGGCATCGGGCGTCATGTCTATCGGATCGCGCCGGACAACGGGCTGATCGACGGCGAGACGATCGCCGTCGCCTGCTCGCATCAGGACCAGGTGATCACCCCGCCCGCCTCCGCACGCACCATCCTGTCGTCCGGGTTCACGCCGCATGCCGGCCTGCTCTATGCCAACGGCACGACGCTGTCGGTGCAGCCGCATCCGGAATTCACCGCCGACTATGCCGGCGCGCTGTGCGACCTGCGCCGCGGCCTCGCGCCCGATAGCGTGGTCGAGACCGCCAAGACTTCGCTCGCCGAGCCGCTCGACCACGCCACGCTTGGCGGCGTGGTCACGCGCTTCCTCACGCACAGGTGCAGCTAGCCCTTGCGCCACTGCGCGGCGGCGTCGCGGGCGAAGTCGCGATAGGCCCGCGGCGCGCGGCCGAGCAGCTTCGTCAGGCGTGCCAGCTCGTCGGCCGTCGCGACCGCGCCGTCGCTCTGGTACCGGCCAAACATGAGGCGCATGTCGAGCGCGAGCCATGCCGGCATCGCCGCCTTGAAACGCTGCTCCATCGCCGCGAGATCGTCGCCGCCATAGCTGACCGCGCGGCCAAGTTCATCGCGCCAGATCGCAGCCGCGCCCGCACCGGTCACGACGTCGGGGCCGACCAGCGCGTAAGTCTCGCGGCCCAGCGGGGCGGACGCGCGCTCGCGGCGCAGCAGCTCGATCGCGGCCGCCTCGCCGATGTCGCGGATGTCGACCATCGAGATGCCCTTCGCGCCGATCGGCATGCCGTAAGCGCCGAAGTTCAGCAGCGGCTCCTTCAGCCGAAGATCGTTCTGGATGAAATAGGCCGGACGCAGGATGGTCGCGGGAAGATCGAGCGCCTCGATCATCCGCTCGACCGTGTGCTTGCCGGCGAAATGCGGCACGTCGGCGTAGGCCTCGCCCTTGAACACCGACAGATAGACGATGCCCTTGACGCCGGCCTCGCGTGCGGCGGTCAGCGTCAGCATCGCCTGGGTCAGTTCGTCGGCGGCGTTCGGCACCAGCAGGAACAGCGTGCTGACGCCAATGAGCGCCGCGCGAGCCGAATCCACGTCAGCAAGATCGCCGCGAACGGCCGTCACGTGCTGCGGAAATTGAGCCTTGCCGGGCGAGCGCGTCAGGGCGCGAACCTCGACGCCGTGACCGGCGAGATGGTTCAGAACCTGGGTCCCGATGGTGCCTGTGCTGCCTGTCACCAGAATAGCCATGTCGAATACTCCTTCACTTCGGCAGACCGTCTGCCGCCGCCGAGAAGCTATCCGTTCCAATTCCTCTTTGGAGATGCCATTATTTGGACATACCGTCTCGAATATGGAACAGAACCGATGGACCTTCAGGCGCTCACCGATTTCAACCTGGTGGCCGCGCATGGCGGGTTCGGGCGCGCCAGCCGCGCCTCCGGACGGGCCAAGGCGACGCTGTCCCGCCGTGTCGCCGAACTCGAACAGAGTCTCGGCGTCCGCTTGATCGAGCGGGGTTCGCAGAGTCTGCGATTGACCGATGAGGGCCGCGCGCTGCACGAGCGCACCAGCGGTCCGCTGTCCGACATCGCCGAGGCCGGCGAAGCCGTGGTGCTCGGCGCGTCGACGCCGCGCGGCCGCTTGCGGGTCAGTGCGCCGGTCTTGCTCGCCCATGTCGCGTTCGGCCGGATCGGTGCGCGCTTTGCGCACGCCTATCCCGACGTCCAGCTCGAGATCGTCGCCGAGGATCGCCTGGTCGATCCGGTGGAAGACGGCTATGACCTTGTCATCCGCATCAACCCGTCACCGGATGAACGTCTCGTCGGCCGCCGCTTCCTGCATGACGAGCTGCTGGTCGTGGCGCATCCCGATCGGCAACGACCGGCGACCTCCGCGCGCGATCCGGATGGCGTCTCCGTCGATGCCGTTGTGATGTCGCCGACGCCACCGGACACGGTCTGGCGCATCCGACATGAACGCGAAGAGATTACACTCAGGCCGCGGCCAATGCTGCGTCTCTCATCGATGCTGATGATGCGCGATGCGGTGCTCGCAGGCGCCGGCGCGGCCCTGCTGCCCAAGCTGCTGGTCGACGACGACATTGCCGCGGGGCGGCTTGCCTATTGGGGAACGGATGCGCGACCTCCGGTCGAGATCTGGGCGCTGCAGAGCTCGCGACGGCTGGTCGGCGCAAAGGTTCGCGCGTTTCTCGACGTCGTCGAGCAGGCGTTCCCGAACCGGGTCTTCGTTCCGCCGGCCTGAGTTGCGGCCCGGACGATGCGCCTCAGGTCATGCTGCCCGGCATGAAGCAGCGCACGCGCGGATGGCCGTCGATATAGTGCTTCCACACCATGGTGCGCCCGACCTTGTTCGGCTCGGTGATCACGGCCTCGTTCGGCACGACAACCCATTCATTGTCGATAAGCACGCGATAGTGGCCGTGATCCGACCCCCAGTCGGGATCGGCGACCACATAGCCGTCGGCATCCGAGCAGCATTGTCCATAGCCGCTGCGCAGGCTCTCGAACCAGGGCTTTAGCGGTGAATTGGCGTAGCGGCCGTCGTCGCGCGCCAGGGCCGGTGATGCGAGCCAAATCGTCCCAAGCAGCAGTGCCGCACGTGTGATGACGTGCATGTCGTCTCGTCTCCGCAGATTTTGATCCAGCTGCGGGCGCGCGTCACGCATTGTTCGCCCGCGACATGGCCGTCGCGGGCGAGAACACGGCACAACCGCGCCCCAGCACCTGACGCTGAACGATGCAAGAGCAAGGCCAGACTGGATGCCGGAAGACTACGGCCGACGAAAGTATAGGGCGTGCAGCACGATCAACGACTCACTGCTGCGACCTCGGGGACGAGTGGCGGTGCGCTGCGCGACGCCGCCTGCAGCGCGCATTCGACGAACCGGCGCGGCAGCAGCGAGGCGTTGGAGCGCATCGCCACCAGCATGCGGCTCTCCGCATCCGGCGTGTCCAGCGGCTTCGCCACCACATTCATCACGCCGGCCTGCTGGTAGCACGACGGCAGGATCGAAAGCCCGATCCCGGCCGCAACGAGGCTGAGCACGGTGCGCAGCTCATGCGCCTCCTGCACCACGCGCGGGGCAAAGCCCGCCCGCCGGCACAGCATCGCGGCCTGATCGCCGACGCCGCAGCCACTCTCGGCCATGCCGACGAATTCGTGCTCGGCAAGGTCGGCCATCTCGAGCGCACCCTTCGCGCCGGCCAACGGATGATCCAGCGGCAGGAACACCATCAGCCGGTCGCGCCACACCACATGCACCTGCAGATCGGCCGCCGGCCTGAAATCGAGTGGCGGGCGCATGATCGCAACATCGAGTTCGGCGTCGGCGAGCGCGCGCAGCTGCGTTGCCGTCGACATGTGCCGGAGCTCGATCTTCACCCGCGGATAGCTGGCGCGAAAGCTGCGGAACAGCTCGGCGAACATGTCGAGCATCGGGACCGAGCCGGTGAAGCCGACGCGGATCATGCCGGCCTCGCCGCGTGCCGCACGGCGCACCGTTTCCGACGCCAGATCAAGCTCGCTGACCGCGCGCCGCGCATGTTCCAGCAGCAATTGTCCGGCCTGCGTGAGTTCCACCGCGCGCCGCGTCCGCGCCAACAGGCGCGTGCCGAGTTCTTCCTCCATCGCCTTGATCTGCGTGCTCAGCGGCGGCTGGCTGACATGCAAACGTTTCGCTGCGCGGCTGAAGCTGAGCTCTTCGGCCACCGCGATGAAATAACGAAGTTGCCTGTAATCCATCGCTTATTCCGATTCCCTATAAGTCGGGGGTCAACAAGGTATTTGACCTCACGGGGCCGTTTCCCGATCTTCGCGCGAAATCACCTGTCCTCCAAGGGAGAAGAAGGGAGAAGCGCGCGAAATGCGTCAGGTTCAGGCAGAATGGCGCGGCGCGCGCAGCGGGTCAGCCATGCAATATCGCAGCGGACGATAGAAGATGACCGCTCCGTTTCGCGTTCTGGTCACCGGCGACAGCCTCGCGCCGGCCGCCGTCAATGTCCTCAGCGAGATCGGTGCAGATGTCGTGCTGATGCGCGATGCCGTCACGCCCGAACGTCTCACGCACGAGATGGCGCGGGCGCCGACGCAGGCGATCCTGATGCGCGGCAATCCGGTGTTCTCCGCCGCCACCATCGCCGGCAATCCGCATTTGCGCGTGATCGCAAAGCACGGCGCCGGCGTCGACAGCGTCGATATCGATGCCGCAACCGTGAGGCGCGTGCTGGTGATGGTCGCGGGCGACGCGAATGCGCCTGCGGTTGCCGAGCACACCATCGCGCTGATCCTCGCGCTCGGGCGCGACGTCGTCAGCCTGAACGCGCGAACCCATTCCGGCGCCTGGGACCGTGCCACCTATCGCGGCCGCGAAATCCGCGGCCGCACAATCGGCCTGGTCGGCTTCGGCCGCATCGCCCGGCATGTCGCGCGCGCGGCGGCCGCGCTCGGCATGAGCGTCGTCGCGTTCGGCCGGAGCAAGGGCCGCGTCGATCCGGCACTCGCGCGCGAAGCCGCCGATCTCGCCGAGCTGCTCGCGGTCTCCGACATCGTCAGCCTGCACGCACCGCTGACCGATGCGACGCGCGGCATGATCGATGCCGGGCGGCTCGACGCCATGAAGCCCGGCTCCCTCCTGATCAACACCGCGCGCGGCGCGCTGGTCGACGAGGACGCGCTGTGCGCGGCGCTGAGTAGCGGCCATCTCGCCGGCGCCGGCCTCGACACGCTGGCGGAGGAGCCGCCGGCCAAGGACCGGCCGATCCTGCAGGCGCCGAACCTGATCGTGACGCCGCATATCGCAGCCCAAACCGGCGCATCGATCACGCGGACCGGCGTCGAGGCCGCGCGCAACATCGTAGCGGTCCTCACGCAACGCGACATCGATCGCGCCAATGTGGTCAATCCGGCCGCGCTGGACCCGCCTTAAGGCTCACGGAAACGGCCCGGCAAGAGGCCTCGATCAACAGGGGAAACGAACATGAATCTGGGGTGGCTGTCCAAGCTGTCCGCCGTCGAACGCAAGACCTTCTTCGCCGCCTTCGGCGGCCTTGCGCTCGATTCGATGGACACGACGATCTACGCGCTGGTCACGCCGGCGCTGATCGCAACGCTGAGCCTGTCGCGGCCTGACGCGGGCATTCTGGCTTCCAGCTCGTTGATCGGCACCGCGCTGGGCGGCTGGGTCGCCGGAATTGCCGCGGACCGGTTCGGCCGGGTGCGCGTGCTGCAATTCACCATCCTCTTGGTCGCGGTCTCGACCTTTGCCGCCGCCTTTGCCGACGGCTTCTGGTATCTCTTGGTCGCACGCGCCGTCCAGGGCATGGGCTATGGCGGCGAGGCCGCGGTCGGCGCCGTGCTGGTCGCCGAAGTGGTTTCAGCCGGCATGCGCGGCCGCGTCGCCGCAGCGATCCAGAGCGGATACGCTGTCGGCAATGCGCTATCGGTGGCGCTGTTTCCCGTCATCTTCGGCTGGCTGTCGCAGGACATGGCCTGGCGCGTGTTCTTCGCGATCGGAATCCTCCCCGCGCTGCTGGTGTTCTTCGTCCGCCGCTTCGTGCCGGAATCCGCGATCTTCGTCGAGGAGAAGGCACAGCGCGCCGCCTCGGCGGCGCACAGCTTCTGGACCATCTTCACCGGCGAGCATCTGTTCAAGACGCTGGTCGCGACCTTCTTCACCACGGGCACGCTCGGCGCGGCCTATGTGATGATCACCTGGCTGCCGACCTATCTGCAAACCGGGCTGCATCTGCCGGTCACGCACACCGCCGGCTATCTCGCCGTCAACATCTTCGGATCGTTCGTCGGACCGATCGCCTTCGGCCTGATCGCCGACCGCATCGGCCGCCGCAAGGGTTTCATGCTGTTCCTGGTCTGCCAGGCGCTGAATGTCGTCGTCTACACCCAGGCGCCGATCGGCCAGGGCATCACCGTCATCCTCGGATTCTTCCTCGGCGCGCTGCAGGCCGGGCTCGCCTCCGGCCTGATGCCGACCTTTGCCGAGCTGTTTCCGACCAGCATCCGCGCCAACGGCGCCGGCTTTGCGCTGAGCGCTGGGCGCGGCCTTGGCTCGATCGTGCCGGCGACCGTCGGCATTCTCTCGACGCGGATGCATCTCGGCGACGCAATGGCGATCTGCGCGATCTGCGGTTACACCGCCGCCTTCTGCGCGGCATTGCTGCTGCCCGAGCAGCAGGGCATCGACCTCAGAACGATGGCGACAGGCGCAGCTTCGGACGGCGCCGAACGGCTGCCTGCCGAACGAGAGGTGGAGCACCCCAACAACATCCGAAATGGCGTCGCGACCCAATGAACGCCATCACAATGAACGGGAGGATTGCAATGACTGGTGCGTCCGTCACTGAGCTCGAACAGCAGACCATCCGCCGCGTCTATTGGCGGCTGATCCCGATCCTGTTCGTGATGATGCTTTTCAACTATCTCGACCGCATCAATCTCGGCTATGCCGGGTTGACGATGAACCAGGACCTCGGCCTCAGCCCCGCGATCTTCGGCTTCGCGGCCAGCATCTTCTTCCTCGGCTACATGGTGCTCGAGGTGCCGAGCAACCTGATGCTGCACCTGCTCGGGGCGCGGATCTGGCTGGCGCGGATCCTGATCACCTGGGGCCTCGTCGCCGCGCTGACAGCCTTTGTCTGGAATCCGCTCAGCCTCTACGTCATGCGGTTCGGCCTCGGCGTCGCGGAGGCCGGCTTCATGCCCGGCGTGGTGCTTTACCTCACCTACTGGTTCCCGGCGCGCTATCGCGCCCGCGCGGTGGCGGGATACATCATCGCCGGCTCGTTCTCGGCGGTTTTGGGCGGGCCGATCTCGACCAGCATCATGACCCGGTTCGATGGCACTGCCGGTCTCCACGGCTGGCAATGGATGTTCCTCGCCGAGGGTGTGCCGACCATTCTGCTCGGCCTGTTCACGCTCTATTATCTCACCGACCGCCCGGCCAAGGCGAGCTGGCTCACCAAGGAACAGGCGGCCTGGCTGGAAGGCGAACTTGCCGCCGAGCGGGCCGAGATCGAACAACAGGGGCAGCACAGGTTGATCGAATGCGTGCTCGATATCCGGGTCTGGCTGCTGGCGGCGCTGTTCGGCTGCGCATTGGTCGGGATCTACGGCCTCTTGCTGTGGCTGCCGCAGATCATCAAGGGCATGGGCAATCTCAGCAACATCCAGGTCGGCTTCCTCTCGGCGATCCCGCCGCTGCTCGGCGTCATCGGCACCATCGTGGTCAGCCGCAGCTCGGACAAGACCGGCGATCGCAAGTTTCATCTCGCGGCGGTCTATCTGCTGGCCGCCGTTGCGATGCTCGGCAGCGCCTATGTCGCGAGCCCGGTGCTGGCCTTCGTGTTCCTCTGCATCGTCGGCTTCAGCCTCAATGCCGGCAACCCGCTGTTCTGGAGCATCAACGCCTCGCTGCTGACCGGCGCGGCCGGTGCCGCCTCGATCGCGCTGGTCAACACGCTGGCGCAGTTCGGCGGGCTGATCGGGCCGTGGTGCATCGGGCTGATCAAGGACTCCACCGGAAGCTTCTCCTGGGCTCTGGTCGGCATCGCCGGCTTCCTGCTCGCCGCCTCCGCCATCGCCGCCACCATGCGCGTCAAGCCGCGCGAGACGGAATTGACGGGCGCGATCCCGTCATCCGTCGCCCACTGATACCCCTGCCAAGGAAGCAACCATGATCATCGATTGTCACGGCCATTACACCACCGAGCCGGCCAAGCTGCAGATCTTCCGCGACAAGCAGCTCGCCGGCCTCGCCGACAAGTCGCGCCGTCCGCTCACCACCAATCTCGGAATCACCGATGACGAGATCCGCTCCAGCGTCGAGGGCGCGCAGCTCCGCCTGCAAAGGGAGCGCGGCACCGACGTCACCATCTTCTCGCCGCGCGCCGCCGGCATGGCGCATCACGTCGGCAAGGAAGCGACCAGCCGCGAATGGACCACGATCTGCAACGACCTCGTGCACCGGGTCTGCACGCTGTTCCCGCAGAACTTCGTCCCCGTCTGCCAGCTGCCGCAGAGCCCGGGCGTCAAGCCCGCGAACTGCATCGAGGAGCTGGAGCGCTGCGTGACGCAGCTCGGCTTCGTCGGCTGCAACCTCAACCCCGATCCCGCCGGCGGCTACTGGTGCGATCCGCCGCTGACCGACGAATGGTGGTATCCGCTGTATGAGAAGATGGTCGAGCTCGACGTGCCGGCGATGGTCCATGTCTCCTCGTCCTGCAATCCCTGCTTCCACGGCACCGGCGCGCATTACCTCAACGGCGACACCACCGCCTTCATGCAGTTCCTGACCTCGGATCTGTTCAAGCGATTCCCGACCCTGCGGTTCATCATCCCGCATGGCGGCGGCGCCGTGCCCTACCACTGGGGCCGCTACCGCGGCTTGGCGCAGGACATGAAGCTGCCGCCGCTGTCGGAGCATCTCTTGAAGAACGTGTTCTTCGACACCTGCGTGTATCATCTGCCCGGCATCGAGCTGCTGACCAGGGTGATCCCGGTCGAGAACATCCTGTTCGCGTCCGAGATGGTCGGCGCGGTGCGCGGCATCGACCCTGAAACGGGTCATCACTTCGACGACACTCGCCGCTACATCGACGCGCTGCCGCTGAGCGCTGCGGACAAGGCCAAGATCTTTGAAGGCAATGCCCGCCGCGTCTATCCTCGCCTCAGCGCCCATCTCGACCGCCGCGCGCATTGAACGTTGCCGAGACAACCACTCCAACTCCTCATCCTGAGGAGCCCGCGAAGCGGGCGTCTCGAAGGATGCAGGCCCCAACCGGGCCACATGGTTCGAGACGCGCGTTCCGCGCTCCTCACCATGAGGGTCCAACCAAGCAGCAAGACCGACAATCGACTTCAACCAATCAATCTCGGAGAAACCGATGGCCATAGGATTTGCTATTCACAAGGCGAAGCGGAAAGTGTCGCCCGATCTGGTCGCGCGCTACCGTACCCTGCCGGTCGCCAATATCAGCGATTCGATGTCGCGGATCGCGGGCACCAACCGGCTGCGGCCAATGCACGCGGGCGGCTGGCTCGGCGGCCCGGCGCTGACGGTCAAGACCCGGCCCGGCGACAATCTGATGGTCCACAAGGCGATCGACCTGGCCCAGCCCGGCGACGTCATCGTGGTCGATGCCGGCGGCGTCCTCGTCAACGCCATCATCGGCGAGATCATGTCGACCTTGGCCGAGAAGAAGGGCGTCGCGGGCTTCGTGATCGACGGCTCGATCCGCGATGCCGGCGCCATCCGCGCCGGATCATTCCCGGTGTTCGCCGCCGGCGTTGCCCATCGCGGCCCCTACAAGGACGGCCCGGGCGAGATCAATAGCGCCATCTCGATCGACGGCATGATCGTCGAGCCCGGCGATCTCATCGTGGCCGACGACGACGGCGTGCTTTGCGTGCCCTATGACGACGCCGAGGCGATCTGCAAGCTGACCGAGGCCAAGAAGGCCACCGAGGAAAAGGCGATCCAGCAAATCCTCGCCGGCACCAGCGACCGCCGCTGGGTCGACGAGGCGCTGCAGCGCCTCGGCTGCGAGTTCAAGGACTGAGAGGGACGCTGATGCGGGACGCTGCTCCGGCGTCCCGCAACCGAATGCGACAAGCGCAGTCGAGATCGCGCATCGTGCCATGCCGGTTCCCTGCCGGATCGGTTCCCGGCGAACGGCCAGCCTCTCCTGACAATCCCCTCACACCGTAATATCCTTCCGGTTTGCGGGAGAATGAGGTGGCTCGATGGAAGATATCGAAGCCTTTCTCGCGGTCATCGAGGCCGGCAGCCAGACGGCGGCCGCACGTCGGCTGGGCCGCTCATTGCAATCGGTCAATCGATCGCTGATGACGCTCGAACGCAGCGTCGGCGTCGAGTTGGTGCGACGTACAACCCGGCAGTCGTTCCCGACCGAAGCGGGATTGGCGTTCTATCGGCGCGTCAAGCCTGCCGTTGCGGAGATCAGCGAGGCACGTCTCGAAGCGGCAAGCCAGCGCGCCGAGCCGTCGGGCCTGCTTCGCATCGCCGCGCCGGTCCAGTTCGCCTCCGCGTTTATCGTGCCCGTCATCGCGGACTTCATTGCCCGCTACCCCCTGATCAAGGCTGAACTCAAGGCCTCGGATCGAGCCATCGATGTTGTCGGCGACGGCTTCGACATCGCCATCCGGATCAGGGAGCTGCCGGATTCGTCGCTCAAGGCCCGACGGCTTGGTGAGATTCGTACCGTGGTCTACGGCGCGCCGCGCTACTTCGCCCGTTACGGACGCCCGGATCATCCCGACGATCTCTCCCGGCATCAATGCGTCCTGCGCACCACCAGCGAGGGCGAGCCCGCGATATGGCGGTTTCAGATCGATGGCGGCATCAGGACGGTCCGGGTGAATGGCTGCTTCGAGACCGACAACACCGCGGCGCTCTGCACAGCGGCACGTGACGGCCTCGGCCTCGGATACGGGCCGTTCTGGCAGATCCGTGATCTCGTCAACGATGGCGCGATCGAAATTGTACTTGAGGAGTTCGAAGCACCGCGGATGCCGATCCATGCGGTGTTCCCGCCAAGCGGCATGCCGGCGGCAAAGACGCGCCTGTTCGCCGATAGCCTGGTCGATCGACTGAAGCACGAGCAGCTTTAGACACTGGCGCGCGCCATCGCCATTCTCTCGGCAAACGGGAAGGTGCTTCCCGCCAGGCGCTGATTGTCCGGCAAGCGGGCCGAACCCATTGTGCGGGTGAGCGGCAACGAAGCCTGCCGCATCATGCAGTTGAGGAGGCCCCATGACCAACAGGCGTACCCTGCTCGGCGCAGGATTTTGCGTGGCCGCAACGTTGGCGTCTCGCGCCACCCACGCGACGACGCTCGCGCAGGCCCAGGGCTGCGACGGGTCCGCGGCCGACGGCGAGCTCAGCCAATATGCGTGCGACCTGCTCCCGGCGGCTGTTGCGCTCAGCGACGACAACAACGACCGCGCCGCCGCTTCCCGCGATTTCGGCAACATCGTTCAAGGCCAACCTCGTGCGGTGCTGAAGCCCGCCTCCGCCACCGATGTCGCCCGCCTGGTTCGTTGGGCCGGCAAGTCAGGGCACAAGATAGCGGCACGCGGGCAGGGCCATTCGACCTATGGCCGCGCGCTGACAGAAGGTGGGGTCGTCATCGAGATGACCTCGCTCAACGCGATCCACCACATTGCGGCCGATCGTATCGTCGTCGATGCCGGCACGACGTGGGAACGCGTCCTCGAAGCGACGCTGGCGCAAGGCCTCACGCCCCCGGTGCTCACCAACTATCTCGGCCTTTCCGTCGGCGGCACGATCTCTGTCGGCGGAATCGGCGGCAGCTCGTCGCGCCATGGCATGCAGACAGACCATGTTCTCGCGCTGGACATGGTTACGGGAACCGGCGAGCAATTGACCTGTTCGCCGCAGTCGCACGCCGATCTGTTCGACGCCGCCCGGGCCGGGCTTGCACAGTGCGGTCTGATCACGCGGGCCACCCTGAAGCTGGTGCGCGCGCCCGAGCGAGTCCGCCGATACCAGCTTTTGTACCGGGACCTTGCCTCGCTGGCCGCGGATCAGCGCCGCGCGCTTCAAGACGATCGCTTCGATCAATTGCAGGGCGCCATTCTCCCGGCCGGCCCCGGACGCTGGCGCTACCAGCTCGAAGGCGCCGTATTCTACGACAAGGGTTCGCCGCCAAACGACGGCGCCGTGCTTGGATCGCTGTCCCACGACCGCAATACGGCAGTCATCACCGATCTTGCCTATCACGACGACGCGCTTGCCTTCGCGAAATTGGAAGCGCTGCTCAGGTCGAAGGGGCTGTGGTCGAGCCCGCACCCCTGGTTGTTCACGTTTCTGCCCGACGGCAACGCCGAGCATCAGGCCGACGAGATGATCGGCCGCCTCTCGGTTGAGGAGATCGGACCGCTCGGGCGAGTGACCTTTTATCCCCTGAACACGCGCGCGTCGGGCACGCCGCTGGTGCGATGGCCCGATGGCAACATCGCCTTCTGCTTCAACATCGTTCACATGCCGGCGTCGGCAGATGCGGCAGGGGTTGGTCTGACGCTGTCGAAGAACCGCCTGCTTTACGAGCAGATCCGCGGTGCGGGCGGCGTCCAATATCCCGTCAGCGCGCTGCCCATGGCGCCGGAGGATTGGGAACGTCACTTTGGCTCGGCCTGGCCGAAGCTGCGCGACGCCAAGCGGCGTTACGATCCGGCCAATCTGCTGACCCCCGGCTACAATCTGTTCTGATCCCGGCGCCGCGTGAACAGAAGCAGCACGCCCGACCGAAACCGGCCGGCGTGCAGCCGGCTGGCCCCGCGAGGGACGGAATCGGGAATTTTTCCCGATTCCAGATGGAAAAGAATCCCGGTCCCCCGGGATTGATCTTGTTTGCCAAAGCCACGCCCCTCCCGCAGTCTCCGAGCCAGGGTTCGTCGGGGATCAAGCCGAACCGCGGCTTGGGGGTGGGCGTCATGGCTGGTGCGTTGTTGCGTACGGCAACACGTTTTTTGTCTTCTTCGGTCTATACGCACGGCGCTGCGGCCGTGCTGGCTGTGATTGGCTGTGCACTGCCATCGACTGTCCTGCACGCTCAGACGGCCGATCCGGCCCCCACTGAACTGCCGCCCGTCAATGTGATTGCGCCCACACCTCTGGCCGGCACCCGCAGCGCAAGGCCGGCGGCACGGCCGGTGGTTCGGACCACGCGAACCGCGCGAACCCGAACCGGACCTGTTACTCCGGCAGCGGGACCCGATGTCGGCACCGCTGCACCCGGCCCCTCCGACCGCGACTCCACCCTGATTGATCGCGACAAGGTCCCGTCCAACACCGCGGTGATGACGACGCAGGATTTCAGCCACAACTACTCGACCAACTTCCTCGATGCTGTGAACCGCAAGCTGCCCGGCGTCACGCTCGGCGACCAGACCGGCAATCCGTTCCAGCGCAATCTCGACTACCGCGGCTTTACCGCCTCGCCGGTCCAGGGCACGCCGCAGGGCATCGCGGTCTATCAGAACGGCGTGCGCATCAACGAATCCTGGGGCGACGTGGTCAACTGGGATTTCATCCCGGAAAAGGCCATCGACAGCGTCGCATTGTTTCCCAACAATCCGGTGTTCGGCCTCAACGCGATCGGCGGCGCGCTGAGCATCCAGATGAAGAACGGCTTCACCTATCAGGGCTCCGAGGCTGAACTGTTCGGCGGCTCTTACGGGCGCGTGCAGGGCAGCGTGCAGGCCGGCGGCCACAGGGACAACATCTCCGCCTACGCTGCGTTCGAATCCGCGTATGATCGCGGCTGGCGCGACTACGCCAATTCGTCGCACATCAACCGCATGTATGTGGACGTTGGCGCACGCAACGACGACACCGAATTTCACGTCAATTTCACCGGCGCCAGCAACCTGCTCGGCAATGTCGCGGCAACGCCGGTGCAGATGCTCAATCAGCGCTGGTCGAGCGTCTACACCTGGCCGCAGACGACGCTGCTTCAGCTCGCCTTCGTCAACGCGACGCTGAACCACAATTTCTCCGACACCTGGTCCTTCCAGGGCAATGCCTATTTCCGCGGCTTCCGGCAGACCCATGTCGACGGCAACGGCACCGACGTGCATGCCTGCGACGGGGGAGACAGTTTGTGCATCGGCGACGACCTGCCGATTTTCGGTCCGGCGGGAGGTCCCTCGGTTCCGAACACGCTTGGCAACGCCTTCCTTGGCGAAGTCGACCGCAACCGGGCCGCGACCAACAGCTTCGGCGGCACGGCCCAGCTGACCAATTCGGACAAGCTGTTCGGGCACGACAACCACGTCGTGATGGGCGTCAGCGTCGACCACGGCAACACGAAATTCACGGCGACCAGCGAGCTCGGAACGATCGATCCGAACAACCTGTTCGTGACCGGCACCGGCATCTTCATCAACCAGCCCGATGCCGGTCTCGCGCCGGTCGACCTGCGCGCCACCAACACCTACACCGGCGTCTATCTCACCGATACCTTCGACGTGACGAACAGGTTCTCGGTCACTGCTGGTGGACGATTCAACTATGCCCAGATCGATCTGCAGGACCAGACCGGGACAAATGACCAGCTCAACAGCAACAACCGATTCCAGCGCCTCAACCCGGTGATCGGCGGCACCTACAAGATCACCCCGAACCTCACCTTCTATGCCGGCTATTCAGAGGCCAACCGCGCGCCGACGCCGCTCGAGCTCGGCTGCTCCGATCCGGCCCGCCCCTGCGTCATCGATTCCTTCCTGGTGTCCGATCCGCCGCTCAAGCAGGTGGTGTCGCACACCGTCGAGGCCGGCTTCCGCGGCACCTGGGGCAACGACGCCAGGACCGGCGTGCTGAGCTGGGGCCTCGGCGCGTTCTACACTCTGTCCGACGACGACATCATCCGGGTGCAGAGCCCGATCGGCACAGGCAATTTCGGCTATTTCCAGAATGCGGGGCAGACCCTGCGGCAGGGCATCGAAGCCAAGCTCGATTACCGCGTCAATCGCTGGAACGCCTATGCCAACTACACCTTCATCGACGCGACCTATCGAAGCGCAAATACGTTGCCGGCTCCCGACAACCCGAACGCCCTGACCGACCCGAACAACGATGACGTCCGGTTCATCAACGTCAAGCCGGGCGACCATATCCCGGGCATTCCGGCGCACCGCTTCAAGGCCGGTGTCGAGTACCTCGCCACCGACGCATGGAAGATCGGCGCCGACGTCAACGTGGTCGGCAGTCAATGGCTGATCGGCGACGACACCAACCAGAGCCAGAAGGTCCCGGCCTACGCGGTCGTGAACCTGCACACCTCCTACAAGATCACGCCGAATATCGAGGTGTTCGGCCTGATCAACAACGTCTTCAACCAGCATTATTATCTCGGCGGCGCGTTCTACGAGACCGGCGGCTTTGCCAGCGCCGGAGCTGCGCCCAACCTGATGGCCCAGCTGACCGATCCGCGCACCTTCGTCCCCGGCATGCCGCTCGCGGCCTATGCGGGCATCAGGGCGAAGTTCTGAAGTGCGAAGAAGTCAGGTTGAAGCGGCCCGCCGACGCGAACGGGCTGCCCCCCTCCCGCTTGGGGTAGAGCAAACGCATATGCGTCTTCGCCGGCCGCGCAGCGGCTTGGCCTCGTGGTTCGAGACGCGCCGCAAGCGGCGCTCCTCACCATGAGGGTTTAGAGTTTAGCCGCGAAACAAGACGCCATCCCGAGCCCGCGAACGCCGGGCGTCTCGAAGGATGGCCACAGGGACGTGACGCGCCAGGGTTTTCCCGCATGTGATGCGACCTCCCCTGCAAGCGCAGGGCGATAGCCCCGTGGCGAGGGGCGTCTGCACGATTTCTGAATAATGGAAGAATGCCGCTGATTTGCCCGACGAGTCAAGTGGCCATGTCAGCCGGCAGCCGCCGGCTACTTTGCATGGGGTTGTTTTCGATATTTTGGCAGTGCGCCCCTGCGATGCCAGGCTATAGCATCCGGCTAGGCCTCAGTTCATCAGCGCCTTACGCCACCGTCCCGCCGTCGACCGGCATCGCGATGCCGGTGACGAACGACGCCTTGTCCGACAGCAGGAACACCGCGACCTCCGCGATCTCCTCGGGGCGCGCCGCGCGGCCCATCGGATTGCGGGTGACCGCGGCCTTGATCAGCTCCTCCGGATCGGCCTCGTTGTGGCCGGGCTGGTCCGGCCGGTTGACGAACACCCGCAGCATCGGGGTGTCGATCGCACCGGGGCAGATCGCGTTGACGCGGACGCCGTCCTTGGCGTGGCGCTTGGCGAGCGCGCGCGCAAGACCAATCACGCCGGCCTTGGCCGCGGAATAGGTCGGGCTCCACGGCGAGCCGACCAGGCCCGAGGTCGATGCGGTGAACAGGATGCTGCCCTGGCGCCGCGCGGTCATCTGGCCGAGCGCGGCGTTGGTGGTGATCAGCTGCGAGCGCAGATTGAGATCGACGCTGAGATCCCAGCCTTCCAGATCGTCGATCACGGACGGACCGGGAATGCCGAGATGATTCCACACGCAGTCGAGCGCGCCGAATTCCTTCACCGTCGCAGTGACGATATCGCGCGCGAAGCCGTCGTCGCGCAGATCGCCGGTCAGCGCCAGCGCGCGTCCGCCGCCCTTTTTGATCTCGTCGACCACCGCCTTCGCGCCGGCCTCGTTCTGGTCGACCACCGCGACCGCCGCGCCCTCGCGCGCGAGGATACGTGCCCCGGCGCGGCCGGCGCCCGATGCCGCCGCGGTGACGAGTGCGATCTTGCCCTGCATGTCCATGTTTCGATCCTGATTGTGCCCGTGACTTCGAGCCTTCTTGGGTTCTGAAGTTTTGGTTGAATCAGGACCGCAGCGCTGCCGTCTTGCGCTGACGCGCTAAACCATGATCCGGAAAAGTGCGAAGCGGTTTTCCCTCGCGACAAACGCGGGACGCGTTTGCGCGGAGATCATGCTCAAACAAAGAGCTAAAGCGCGATGACGATTCTCATCGCGCTTTACCGGCCGCCGAACAGGACCGGAGACTGGCCGGGCAGCAGCTGCGAATGGATGTCGCTGTCCATGCGCTCCGCCCCTTGCTGGGTAAAGCTCGCGCCGAATGACAGGCTGAGATTCGAAGTCGGCCGGAACTCGAGGCCCGCGCGCGCCGAATAGCCGGCGTTGACGCCGGGATTGCCGCTGAACGGCGCCAGCGGTCCGCCGGCCCCGGGCGGATTGTATTTCAGGGTGTCGAAGCCGGCGAAGAAGGTCACGGGCGTATTGCCGACGCCCCTGAAATTGTAGCCGAACTGCGCGCCCTGATATTCCAGCGAGCCGAACGCCGCCGATTGGCCGAGCGCGTTCCAGCCGACGCGACCGCCTTCGCTGTCGGCGAACCAGCCGTCGGGCCGGCCGTTCAGGTATGAAAAGTCGCCGCCTTGCGCGCCGGCGGCGTCAAAGCTCGGAAAGTTTCCGTAGGTATCCGCCTTCTGGCCGTCGGCAAGACTGCTGCCGAAGCCGAACAGCGAGCCCGGCGTCCAGTAGCGCACCGGGCCGGCCTGGGCACTGGCCTGCTGGCCGCTCATGCACAGCGCCAACACTGCGATTGCGAGGCCGAGTTTACTTACCAAGGTGGTCATCAGGTTACCGTCACGAGCGCCCGGATTATACGTCCCACCGACCGGGAACGCCAGCCTGTGCCCCTACTCCGCCGCGAGCAGCTTCTGCTTCAGCAAATCCGTCAGCCAGTCGGCAAACACCTGCAGCCGCCGCGACAGATGCTGACGGTGCGGATAGAGCAAGGTCATCGGCATCGGCGCGGCGCGGTGCCGCGGCATCAGCTCAACGAGCTCCCCTGCATCGATATGCCGCTTCACGTCGTAGGCGGGAATCTGGATCAGGCCGAGGCCGGCGAGGCAGCAGGCGATATAGGCCTCGGCGCTGTTGACGGTGACGCGGCCGCGCATCGCGATGCTGCGCGACGCGCCCTGCTCGCTCCACTCCCACTCCTCGACGCGGCCGGTGGAGGGCGAGGCGTAGTTGACCGCCCAATGCGCGCCGAGATCGTCGGGCATGCGCGGCGTGCCGTGGCGCGCGAGATATCCGGGGCTTGCGACATTGATCAGCGTCAGATTGCCGAGCGGCCGCGCGATCAGACCGGAATCGCTGAGCGGGCCGACGCGCACGACGCAATCGGCGGAATCTTCGATCAGGTTGATGGCGCGGTCGGTGACACCGAGATCGATGTCGATCTGCGGATAACGATCAAGGAGAGCCGGCAACGCCGGCGCGATGATCAGGCGGCCGATCCGCCCGGGCACGTCGACCCTGAGCCTGCCCGACGGTTCGGCGGCGGCGTGGCGGAACAGGGTCTCGGCCTCCTCGACATCGGCGACGACTCGCAAGGCTCGTTCGTAGAAGGCCGCGCCGTCATGCGTGGGCGACACCTTTCGCGTCGTGCGATGCAGCAGCCGCGCGCCGACGCGCTGCTCCAATTCCGCGACCGCTGAGGAGACCGACGAGCGCGGCAGGCCCAGCGTGTCGGCCGCCCGCGTAAAACTCGCGCACTCGACGACGCGGGCGAAAATGCGGAACAGGTCGATGCGGTCCAATATCGTCCCCGATTGTTCGCCATTCCCGACAAGTGAGATCAGAATGCATGGCTTTATCGGCAAATCCTAGACGATATCGTCGTCTCCAGAAAGCGGCCGCAGGGCGCGGCCGCGAGACCTGGAGAGGCGAATGCCATGACCGACCACAGCATCAAGGACAAGACCGTCATCATCGCCGGCGGCGCCAAGAATCTCGGCGGCCTGATCGCGCGCGATCTCGCCGCCCACGGCGCGAAGGCAATCGCGATCCACTACAACAGCGCGGCCACCAAGGCCGATGCCGACGCGACGGTGGCGGCGCTGCAGGCCGCAGGCAGCAAGGCGGTCGCCTTCCAGGCCAACCTCACGACATCGGGCGCGATGGAAAAGCTGTTCACCGACGCGGTCGCCGCGATCGGCCGTCCCGACATCGCGATCAACACCGTCGGCAAGGTGCTGAAGAAGCCGATGGTCGAGATCTCGGAGGCCGAATATGACGCGATGAGCGCGGTCAACGCCAAGTCCGCGTTCTTCTTCCTCAAGGAGGCCGGCCGCCACGTCAACGACAACGGCAAGATCTGCACGCTGGTGACCTCGCTGCTCGGCGCCTACACGCCGTTCTATGCGGCCTATGCCGGCACCAAGGCGCCGGTCGAGCACTTCACCCGTGCGGCATCGAAGGAGTTCGGCGCGCGCGGCATCTCGGTCACCGCGATCGGCCCGGGTCCGATGGACACGCCGTTCTTCTATCCGGCCGAAGGCGCGGACGCGGTCGCCTATCACAAATCGGCGGCGGCGCTGTCGGGCTTCTCCAGGACCGGGCTCACTGACATCAAGGACATCGTGCCGTGGATCCGCCTGCTGGTGTCGGACGGCTGGTGGATGACCGGCCAGACCATCCTGGTCAACGGCGGCTACACCACGAAGTGAGGCGCGATCTCGGTCGCCCTTACCATTCGAATCGCGTGCCGACTCCGACGGATGTCGAGCCTTTCGCATCGACATCCGACTCGACGCGGATATGGCGCGTCACGTCGACATTGGCCGACACTCCTGACTGGCTGGCGCTCGCGCCCGTCCGCACGCCTACGCTCAGCCTGTCGCCGATCGCGCGCGAGGCACCGACCATCGGCCCCCCCGCCCCGGCGCCGACGTCCAGATTGTCGACCCCGAGCGAACGGCGCATGCGGTCCACCGTTCCCTCGCCACCGCTTGCGAACTGAGCGGCGGCCCCTGCGAGTTGCACGGCCTGCGAGGTCGTCAGGCTGCCCGAAGCTTTCTGAAAGAGAATGCGCGACAGGATCTCGTCCTGCGGCAACTCGGGCTGCGAGTGGAAGGCGAAGACCGGCGCGGCCGCCGCGCCCGAGATACCGACCTGCGCGGTGATGTCGGAGGCCTGTATCTCTGCCGCGAAATCGAGCTCGGGCGCGAGATCGCCATTGAAGGAGAGATTGCCCTTGGTGAAGGTCAGCGTCTTTCCGAGCACCACCAGCTTGCCCTGGTAGAGCGAGAAGGCTCCCTTCGGAACCGGCGCGTTGCTCGTGCCGCCGACATGAACGGAGCCGCCGAGTTCCGCGGTTACCCCGCGGCCATGGATGAAGACGTGGTTCGGCGCCGAAACTGTCACGTCGAGCGCGGCGTTGAAGAGCGCCGGACGCTTTTTGCTGCCTTTCGGCGTCTCGGCCTTGCGCGCAGCTGCGAGCCGTGCAGCGGCCTGTCCCGAGGCGTTCACATGGTTGATGCCCTCGATCGGCTTCAGCGTCGACGGCAGGCGATCCGGAATGTCGACGTTGACGCGGGTCAAGTCGACGCGACCGACGATCCGCGGATCGCGTGCCAGGGCGCCTGTGACGTCAATGGCGAGATTGGCCTGCGCGGTCGCCAGCGCGCTGGAGGCAAGCGTCGCCTGCTGACCGCGAATCGAGACCGTGCCTGGAAAGCCTGCATCCGGGGCGACCCGTACCTGACCGGAGCCGGACAAGGTGCCGCCGTTGGGCGTCACCGCGGCTAGGCGCTCCACCACGATGCGCTCTCCTTCGGCGGTGATTTTCGCCTCGACGGCATCGAGGCGCGTGCCGAGCATGCTGTCGCGGAAGGTACCCCCGCTCATGGTCGCGACACCGCCGATCTGGGGCCTGGTGCGCGTGCCGCTGACATGCGCATCGAGCGCGACGCTGCCGGATACGGTACGACCGGAAGCGGAAAGCGTGGCATTGGCGATGGCGGCATCGAGGCGGCCCTTCGCGGACAGCGCGATCGGACCTGTGGCGTCGAGCGGCACCGTGCCCGACGCCGTGATCGCGCCGGCTCTTCCCGCGGCAATTGTGGTATTCAGGCTCGCGCGGCTGCCATCGAGTCGTCCGTCCGCAGCAACGTCGACCGGCGGCAGGCCGGCGCTTCTGGTCTGCGGAGCGGTGAGCTGCTTGACCGCGACCTTGTACTGGCCGATCGGCGCGCTCATGGAGCCCGCAATCGCGGCTGACGCGTCGAGGGTCCCGCTCAGGCCCAAACCGGGTATCGCGACATCGGCTTCGCCGAGCGGGATCGCGCTTGCCACGGCCTTGAGGTCGAGCACCTGGCCGGCTTTGCCGTCCACCGTGAAGCGGCCACGTCCAATCGCGAGCGCCAGATGCTCGATCAGCACCGTGCCATCGTCGAGCGTGAAGCCCGCGGGACCCTGCAGCGCGATTCCCTTGGCGCCACGCCGCGCGGTGAAGCGCTTGAGATCGAACCGCACCCGCTCCCTGGTGGTCAGTGCACCCGCGGCATCGAGATCGAATCCGGCAGCCTTGGCGGACAAGCCGATCGTGCTCGCATCGGCATTGCCCGTGGCCGCTAGCGTGACGTTGGAGACTGTCTGACCGCTGAACTCGGCACCGTTGACCTGCGCATCAGCATTGAGCACCGGATGGCCGTAGAGATCGGCGCCATCGGCGCGCAGATCGAAACTGCGGATCGCCGCACCCGCGGCGCGGATTCCGGCGCCCTTGCCGGCAAGCCGGACCGACTGCTGGCCGCCATCGGCCGAAGCGGCAAGGTCGAGTGAAGCCGAACCGGCGAGCTCTGTGAGGGCAAGCGGCGAGAGATCGGCGAGCGCCCCGGCTGCGAAGCGAATCTGCCCGCTGGCGAATCTCTGTGCGTCGATCGTTGCTGCACCCTTCAGGGATACCGATCCGATCGCGATGTCGATGGTCTTTGCGCGCCATCCCGCAAAGGCGGGAGCTGCGCGATCGTCGGGCTCCGACGATCGACGGCTCACCTGAACAATCCCGCGCGCTGGCTTGCCGTCGACGGAGCCGTCGAGCCTGGCCTCGACAGCACAGACTCCGTTGATGTCATTGACCGTCGCGACGAGCGCCAGATGCGGAATCGGGCGCCGCATGGCGGTGGCGCGATCCACCGAGGCCGCGAACGAAACGCCGGGATGCGCGAGCCCGCCGGTCAGGCCGACGTCGAGAACTCCCGCACCGGTGAGGCGCGCATCGGCTGCCGAGAGATCCGGCAGATCCACGCGCGCCGACAGGTTGCTCGAGTCGCGCGTCACTGTTCCTTTGGCGCGAACCGCAACATGGGCTCCGTCGATCGACGCGCCGCGGACCGTGTAAGTGTCGCGGCCATCGCCAGAGATGTCGGCTGCGAGTGCGAGCCGCGCCCCCGCGAGCCCGTCGAGCGCCGCAAGTCCCGTCGCAAGCTTCTCGCCGGCCCCTGACATCCTGATATCAAAGCTGCCACGCTGGAGGTCCGAATCGAGGTCGAGGCCGAACGCCGCCGAGCCCGCAAGCCTCAGCCCGGCAAGGTCGGCAAAGGCGCCGAGGTCGGGCACCGTTCCGGTTGCCCGGCCATTCAGGCGATCGGCGCTGACATCACCTGCATAGGTTGCCTGAACCGTTGATGTGCCGATCTCGAGACGCTCGATCCTGGCGCGGCCGCCGAGGTCCGTATCGCCGTGGAGCACGAGCGACGCGGTATTGCCGATCGCGGCCGCCAAACTGGCATCGCGTGGCGCGATGC
Source organism: Bradyrhizobium ferriligni (assembly GCF_056837965.1). NCBI lineage: Bacteria > Pseudomonadati > Pseudomonadota > Alphaproteobacteria > Hyphomicrobiales > Nitrobacteraceae > Bradyrhizobium > Bradyrhizobium ferriligni. The sequence continues at coordinate 188,002 of NZ_JBXEJO010000001.1, read as the reverse complement.
CGGAAGCGCGCAGGTTCGCGTCAAGGATGATGCGCGTTGCGGGATCGCCGGCCTCGGCACGAGGAACGGCCGTGATCGAAGCATCAAGCGTCTCGACGTCCCCGTCCGGCAGATGAGCGCCGGACAGCGCGAGCTTGACCGATGCTGTGGGAGCCTTGATTGGGCCGTTGACGCGGCTGTCGAAGACGAGACTGCGGATCGAGCCTTGGTCAGTCTCGGTCACGTCGCCGTTGCTTGGCAAGGCACGGATGGAAGCCGCGAAATCCACGACCTTGTCCGCTCCGAGCAGACCTTTCGCATCGAGCCGCGCGAGACGGCTCGTAAGCGTCAGCACGTCCAGGGCGACGCTGCCGTCGTCACCAAAATGCGTCGTACTGTCGAGATTGGTTTCACCGGCGAAGACCGGCGCGGCGATCGCCGGCAACAACGGTTCGAGATGGCTGGCAAGGCGCGTTGCGAGCACTCGGCCCGCCCCGTTTCGGTCAAGCGTAATCGTGCCGGTCGCATCGATCGTGGGGCCGGCCTGCAACTTCAGGGCACCACGAAAGCTGTCGAGCGTGCCCTTGCCGCCCAATGCGAATGTGACGGGCGGCTCGCCCGGCAGATGGCCGAGCTTCGACATGAGTCCGTGGGCCGGCTCGTCGAGCGTGACGTCGAGGGTAAGCGCATTTCCCTGCGGAACGTAGACGAGAGCAGCCTTGAAGTGGCCCGGGAAATCCTTGCGGGTGGCATCAAGATTGAAGACGAGCCCTTCCGAGGGCGAACCGAGCTCGGTATTGCCGGTCGCCGCGACACTCAAGGCTTCACCCAGAATCGACTGTCCCAGCGTCAGGGCCCGCAGGTCGAAAGCCTTCACCTGCACCTTCACTGGAAGGTCGGGCAGGATCGGCTGATCGGACTCGGCGGCAGGCTGGTCGGACGGAAGCGGTTTTCGCTTGATCTCAAGCGTGCCGATCTCGAGGCGGTCGATTTCCAGCCGCCCCAGCAACAGTGCGCTGCGTCGCCAGACGAGGCGCGCCTTGTCGAGCGTCAGCCAGACGCCGTCCTTGTCGGTGATGCTAACGTCGCGAACCGTGGCATCCGAGGACAGCACACCATCGACGGCGCCGACATGGACCTGGGTCGCCGGCGTCGAGAGCGTCCGCGAGACAAGACTGGCCAGCACATCCTGCTGGTTCTCGCCGCTCCCGCCCGCCATTCCGTAGAGAACGGCACCGAGCACCGCGGCAGCGATGAGGCCCAAGGCCGCGACGGCAGAACCGATAATGAACAGCCGTCGGACGCGCATCAGAAGGCCTGCCCAATGCTGACATAGATCGCGTAACGGCTGTCGCCGGGGCGAGGATTCAGCGGTGTCGCAACGTCAAGGCGGATCGGGCCGACTGGCGTGAGATAACGCAAGCCGAGTCCCGCGCCGTAGCCCACATAGTCGTCGAAGCCCGGCAGGGATGATCGGGAGGCGGTGCCAAAGTCGAAGAATGGCACGAGACCGATGGTGGGGGTGATCCTGACCCGCACCTCGGCGGAGCCCTCGATCAGGCCGCGACCACCGGTGATTTGGCCGAACATCATCGGCGAAATGGTGTTGAAGCCGTAACCGCGCACGGATCCGCCGCCGCCGGCGAAGAAGCGATGTGCATCCGGAATCTGGTCGAGTGGCGCGCCCGCAAGCGAGCCTGCGGCCAACCGACCCGCCAGCACGTAGTCGGCCTGCTCATCGAGCGCATAGTAGGCCGAGCCCGCAACCCGCGCTTCGAACAGATCGATCGTGGAACCCATCAGCTTCGGATAGGCATTGACGGTCGCCGAGAGGCGCACACCGCGCGTCGGGTCGAGCGGATTGTCTGTCGTGTCGTAGCGACCGGTCGCCGTGAAGCCGATCAATGTCGCATCGACCCGCCCCAGCACGTCCTGCGATTTCGATTGCTCGACCTGGAGACCGGCCTGCAGCGAAGCCGCTTCCGAAAAGCGATGGATCACGCCGAACGTGCCGCGCACCGTGTCGTCAGTGTAACCGCCAAGGTCGTTGTTGCCGACACGCTCGCGGAACGCAGTGGCCTCGATCAGAAGATCGTTGGCGGTACCGAACAAGCCTGGCTTGATGAAGGTGCCGGTAAACCGTGCGCCGAAATCCGAGGCGCTCAGATTATTGAAGCCGGTGAAGGACGTGCCGTCGATCCGTTGCAGGAGCGAGGCGGATGCTTCGAGCCTCAGGCGCTCGCCGCCGCCGAATATGTTCCGATCCTCGTAATAGCCAGCAATGCCGGGACCATCGACGGTGGAATATTTTGCCGAGAGGCCCACCGCGTGCCTGGGCCTCTCCGTCAAATCGATGAAGACCGGCAGGTTGCCGTTGCCATCGAGCTTGTCGGCCTCGCGGACGCGAATTCCCCCGATGGCCGGGATCTTTGCGATCGAGGTTTTCGCCAAGGCGAGCCGCTCTGGCGAATAGGGCTCGCCTTCCCTCAGGTAGACGTGCGTGGCCACCACTCGCGGATCGACGTCTCCGCCCGAGATCGTCACGGCGCCGATGCCGGCCTTGGGGCCCGCTTCGACCCGCAACCGGAGGTCCATCGCGGCGGCGGCATGATCGACGGTGGCCTTGACGTCGGCGACCTTCGCCAGCGGATGTCCGTTGCTGCGGAACCAGTCGACGAGTTTCACCTGCGCGGCACGTAGGTCGGCAGAGATCGCGGGATCGCCGGACTTCAGCGCAAACGCGCGGCGCGGCAATCCCTGCGGCGCTTGGTCGCGCGGATAGTCTACATCAACGGCGCGCAGCTTGAACAACGGACCAAGTCGCACGATGACCTTGACGGGCACGACGGTCCGATTGCGAAAGCTGTCGGCCCGTCGCGCCGCCGCGGCAAGCCCAGTCTCGTCGAGGGAGATTGGAACTCCATCTATCGTCACATCGATCTGGGCGTTGTAGCGGCCAAGCCCCCAGAGGGCATCGAGCAGCGGATTGATATCCGCCTGCAGCCGGCGCGCGAGACCTTCCCCGTCCGGCGGCGGTTCCTGTCGAAGGCGATAGGTGCCGGCGGCATCGCGCAATGCCTGTTCGGCGTCGCTATCGTTCCTGCCCTCCGGCGTCTTGGCTTCGATCTCCAACCGATAGGACAACGTCGTGGCGCTGACCGGCGGCGGATCGTCGGAGCCGAACAGACCAAAGAAGTCTAGCGCGTGAGCCTGCTCGCACAGCGAGCAACCGACGACAGCGACGCACGCCGAACGCAGAACGCGTCGCGCTGCAGCGATGAAATACCTTCGCCTTGCCCGCCCCGGCAAGGACGGCAGGCATCGTCGCACCACGATTTGCTTGATTGTTCCGCTCCGCCTGCCTGTTGACACGACCCGAGTCTGTGCACCTCGGGTTCCGGCGATCCCCTGTCTCCGCATTCAACAGGCACCACACGCGAAGTTGATAGACTCATGATGGACAATGTTTGGCAAACGCAAGGGAACCTCGATGTTCGTCGCAGTTATCCAATCTCCGGTGCGCGCCACCGTCGGTTCCGGAAACCACATCTTGCGAGCAATCCGCCACACGCGTCATCAGGATTGCGTGGCGCTGATGCTAGTCAAAAGCAGAACGCAAGCTCGGCCGATCCAGTCCGCAACTGCAGAGGAACAGGTTCTGGCCGAGCCAGCAGGTTGCTGCCGCGGCCGATCAACGCAGAGCTCGTCATCGGGCAACGCGTTGCGCAGGCGCATTAGCCAATCCGGGCCCTGCCACTGATTTGCCCGACGGCGTAAGTCCCCGCAGCTGTGGTCCTACCTCCCGCGTTTTTTATTACGCGGGACCCATGGGTGCGATCGGCACCCGGTTTTCTCTGCGCCCTCTGTTAACGGAGAGGCGAAACGAAGAGCAGAGCTCGAACAAATCATGTCGCGAGAACGCGCATGTATGACTCAGCGGATGTATGACCCAAAAATCGAGCCACACACTCAGTGTCGTCCCGGGCTTGACCCGGGACCCATAACCACAAATGACAGCAGTTGCGCGACGCTGGGGCCGCAGCACCCTTCAACAACACAACCCTGGGGTCCCTGCTTTCGCAGGGACGACGGGTGGAGGGGGCGCCCCTACCAACCCCATCACCGTCATTCCAAGGTGCGAGCGGAGCGAGCCTCGGGATGACGGAGCCAAGAGCAGCGCGTACTGAACGAGAACAAATCACATCATCCCTGCTCCCGTGCACAATCACGCACAAGGCAGGGACGACATCAACATATCAATCGCCTCACTCTCTTCCCCGGTGCAGCTCCGCGGCATTGCGCCGCGAGCCGCGCTGCGGCGCAACAATCAAAATGAGACTGCCCGTTAAGCCGGCCGGCGCTGACGACATCCGCGCCGCGCCCGCCTTCGGCTAGCTTTGCCGGCAACAACCGGACGCCCATCAGCCTTCGCACGCCAAGTGGACGCCGGCGACAACACAGAGGGAGGAGCGCGATGTTGAAAGGCAGTTTGGGACTGATTGCGTTGAGCAGCCTGTTGCTTTCGGGCACGGCGTTCGCTCAGGAGAAGATCAAGGTCGGCGTCACCGCGACGCTCGAGGGCACCTACACGGTGCTCGGCGAGGACGGCATGCGCGGCTTCCAGACGGCGCTCAATGTGCTCGGCAAGAAGATCGGCGACAAGGAGCTCGAATTCGTCGTCGCCTCGACCGACGCGACGCCCGACTCCGCGGTGCGCGCGGTGCGCAAGCTGATCGAACAGGACAAGGTGCAGATCCTGCTGTCGCCGCTGTCCGGGGACGAAGGCATCGCGGTCAAGAACTTCGCCAAGACCCATCCGGAGCTGACCTTCGTCAACGCCGCCTCCGGCGCGCAGGAGACGACCTATGTCGATCCGGCGCCGAACTTCTTCCGCTACAATATGGACGGCGCGCAGTGGCAGGTCGGCCTCGGCAAATACGCCTACGAGACCAAAGGCTATCGCAAGATCGCGACCGTCGGCGAGGACTACTCCTTCATCTACACCCAGGTGTTTGGCCTAGTGCTCGAGTTCTGCGGCGCCGGCGGCCAGGTCACCAACCGGCAATGGGTGCCGCTCGGCACCAAGGACTTTGCCTCGGTGATCGCCGCGCTGCCTGACGATGTCGACGCGATCTATCTCGGCCTCGGCGGCGCCGATGCCGTCAACTTCCTCAACCAGTATCAGCAGGCCGGCGGCAAGGCGCATCTGATGGGCGGCTCGATCATGATCGACCAGACCATCCTGTCGTCGAAGGGCAATGCCAAGAACGCGCTGATCGGCACCATCGCCGCGAGCGGCCAGGCCGATACCTGGGAGGATCCGGGCTGGCAGAAATTCGTGAAGGCCTATCAGGATGCCTTCCCGCCGGCCAAACGCTTCCCGAGCCCGTCGCTGCTCGCGACCAACTATTACGGCTCGACCATGGCGCTGATCCTGGCGCTGCGCCAGGTCAATGGCGACCTCTCCAACAACCAGGCCAAGCTCAAGGACGCGCTGGCCAAGATCGAGATCGACGCGCCGAACGGCAAGATCAAGCTCGATTCCAACCGCCAGGCGATCGGCACCAATTTCGTCACCGAGGTGGTCGATGACGGCAAGGGCGCGCTGTTCAGCAAGGTCGTGAAGGTGATCCCGAACGTCAACCAGACGCTGGGCTACGATCCGGCGGTGTTCGCCAAGATCGGCTTGCCGAGCCGCACGGTCCCGGAGTGCAAGAAGTACTGACGTATTTGTTGCAGTGCAGGCACGGCGGCCGTGACGAGGCGCGCGGTTGCATGATGTGCCCTGCTCGCCCTTGCTTTCCGCGGGCGGATGTTGAACGCTTGTCGAAAAGACAAGAACATCCCGCGGGAGGGGAGGCATGAGCAGGGCGCTTGCCGTCTTCCACGGCCGGTTCGGTCGCGCGACGGTCTATCAGTTGAACCGTCCCTTCAACGTGCATGCGCACCGCGAAGGGCATCTGATCTTTCATGTCGGCGGAACGCCGGCGCAGATAGACGTCTCGGAGCAGCGGCTGCTGCTCAAGGACGATACCGTGGTCGCGGTCAACCCGTGGGAACCGCACAATTTTCTGCCGACCGACATGGACCACGGCGCGATCTTCTTCGTGCTCTATGTCAACGCCGAATGGTTCGCGCCGCAGCCCGCGACGGCACAGGGCCTGCGGTTCGGCCGCACCTTCTTTCCGCGCACCGAAGCGCTCGACCGGCTCATCCGCCGCACCGCAGCACTGGTATGCGGCGCGCCGTCGCTGCGCAGCCTCGATTGCGAACTCCGGCAGCTGATCGACTCCTGCTACGAGGAGAGCTGGCAGGCGGCGAAGGACGCGCGCGCGGCGGCCGCGGTGACCGATTTCCGGGTGCGCAAATCGATCAAGCTGATGTCGGAAAGCCCCGGCGCCGAGATCGAGCTCGATGCGATCGCGCGCGAGGCCGGGCTGTCGCGGCCGCATTTCTACCGGCTGTTCCGCACCCAGACCGGCGTCACCCCTCACCTCTACATGAACACGCTGATCATGGAGCAGGCGCTGGATGCGCTGGTGGCGACCGAGACGCCGATCGCCGATATCGGCTTCGACCTCGGCTTCTCCTCGCAGAGCGGCTTCACCCGCTTCTTCGCCGCCAATGTCGGCATGGCGCCGACCGACTATCGCCGCGCCGCCAAGGTGTTGCGGCCGTGAAGCAGTTCCGGAGCACACGATAAAAGATACTGTCGATCAAATCCCGAGCTTCCGCCCTCGGTAGGATATTGGACACGCGGCCCGGCAGACGGTCGCGACCACTGAGGGAACGCGACGGAGATGGCCAGGTTCATCGAACGCCATCCGGCCTGGGCGCTGATCGTGATCATCGCGGTCGCGATGCTCGCGTGGCTGGTGTTCGCGATCTGGCCGCCTGGGCTGGAGGCCGCGATCGGCCGCAAGCGCGTGTTCCTCAACGCGGTGCTGAACGGCATCACGCTCGGCGGGCTGTATTTCCTCGTGGCCAGCGGCTTCACGCTGATCTTCGGCCTGATGCGCAACGTCAACCTCGCGCACGGCTCGCTCTATCTGTTCGGCGGCTATGTCGGCTACGCGATCAGCAGCTGGACCGGATCGTGGCTCCTCAGCTTCATCATCGCCTTCGTCGCGGTGGCGCTGGTCGGCGTGATCCTGCAGCTCGTGGTGTTCCGGCGCATGGAGGGTCAGGACCTCAGGCAGACCATGGTGACGATCGGGCTCTCGATCGTGTTCGCCGACCTGATGCTCTGGGTGTTCGGCGGCGACTTCTACCAGGTCCAGACCCCGAGCTGGCTGATCGGCCCGATCCAACTGCCGCTGCTGACCGCGATCAAATCATCGGGCGAGCCGGTCTATCTGCAATACCCGCTGGTGCGGCTGGTGATCTTCGCGGCCTCCGTCGTGATCGGAATCGCGATGTGGCTGGCGCTCAACCGCACGCGGATCGGCATGATCGTGCGCGCCGGCGTCGACGACCGCGACATCCTGGCCGCGACCGGGGTGCGGATCCAGCTGGTGTTCGTCCTGGTGTTCGCGCTCGGCGCGGGCCTTGCCGGCATTGCCGGCGTGGTCGGCGGCACCTTCCAGTCGCTGTCGCCGGGCGAGGATACGCGGTTCCTGCTCGCTTCCCTCGTGGTCGTGATTGTCGGCGGCATGGGCTCGATCCCGGGAGCGGCGCTCGGCGCCGTCATCATCGGCCTCGCCGAGCAGCTCGGCTCGGTCTACATCCCGACCTACGCCATCGTCGTCACCTTCCTGATCATGGTGCTGGTGCTGGCGCTGCGGCCGCAGGGCCTGCTCGCGAGGCGATGACCGATGTCGCTGCTCCAGAGCACCCAGTTCCGCCCCGATCCATCCGCCAACGCGACCCGCCGCGCCTTTGTCCGCGCCTGGCCGGAATTCCAGAATCCGGCGGCCTGGCTGGTCGCGCTGATCCTCGTGATCATGCCGCTGATCGCCAACGGCTTCTTCCTGATCGAGATCTTCGCCACCACGCTGATCCTCGGCATCATCGCGCTCAGCCTGATGTTCCTCGCCGGCTATGGCGGCATGGTCAGCCTGATGCAGCTCACCATTGCGGGCTTCGCCGGCTATATGGTCGCGGTGTTCGGCATGAGCGGCAACGCCAATATCAGCCTCGGCTGGCCGTGGTGGCTGGCAACCCCGATGGCGCTGGCGCTGGCGACGCTGTTCGGCACGCTCGGCGGCGCGCTCGCGGTGCGCACCGAGGGCATCTACACCATCATGATTACGCTCGCGATCGGCGCCGCGTTCTACTACTTCACCAACCAGAACTGGGCGATCTTCAACGGCCATACCGGCATCAACACCGTCGCGACGCCGCATTTCTGGAGCGTCGACTGGCGCGCCGATATCGCCTTCTATTATGTCACGCTCGGTGTCGCCGCGATCTGCTACTTCGCCGTCCAGTATGTCTCGCGCGCGCCGTTCGGCCTCGCACTGCAGGGTGTCCGCGACAATTCCCGCCGCATGGCGGCGCTCGGCTTCAACCCCAATGCACACCGCATCGCGGCCTACGCCTTCGCCGCCTTCATCGCCGCACTCGGCGGCGTGCTGCAGGTCTGGAACTACCGGCAGATCTCGCCCGGCTCGGTCAGCGTCGGCGCCTGCATCGACGTCCTGATCATCGCCGTGGTCGGCGGCATCACGCGGCCGATCGGCCCGTTCATCGGCGCGCTGATCTTCGTGCTGCTGCGCACCTTCGCGCTCGACGTACTGATCAAGTTCGGCCTCGACGGCAACCGCTTCCGGCTTCTGATCGGGCTCGGCTTCCTCGCCATCGTGTTCTGGTCGTCCGACGGCGTGATCGGCCTGTGGGAACGCTGGCGGCGGCGCAATGCATCCTCGACGCAACGTTCAGGCGGAGGCCGCCATGGATAGCGTCGCGCAGCGGCTGTCCGTGGTCGGCGCCGGCGCGGCGCTCGAGCTGCGCGGCGTGACGCGGCTGTTCGGCGCGCTGGCGGCGCTGACCGACGTCACCATCACGGTGCGGCCCGGCGAACGCCGCGCGGTGCTCGGCTCGAACGGCGCCGGCAAGACGACGCTGTTCAACTGCATCACCGGCGACTTTCCGCCCTCCTCCGGCACGATCCGCTTCTTCGGCGAGGACATCACCCAATTCCCACCCTATGAGCGCATCCGCCGGGGCTTACGCCGCACCTACCAGATCTCGGCACTGTTCCCCGGCCTGACCGTGCAGGACAATGTCTACCTCGCCTGTCGCGGCGTCTCGCGCGGCCGGTTCTCGTTCCTGCGCCCGGGGCAGAACGATGCGCTGATGCACGCGACCGAAACGCTGGTCCAGGCCGTGCACCTCGCGAACGTGAAGGACCAGCGCGTCGCCGAGCTCGCGCATGGCCAGCAGCGCCAGCTCGAGATCGCGCTGGCGCTCGCCGGCGCGCCGCGCTTCATCCTGTTCGACGAGCCGGCGGCCGGACTGTCGCCGACCGAGCGGCACGAGCTGATCGAGATCCTGACCTCGCTGCCGGCCCATATCGGCTACATCATCATCGAGCACGACATGGACGTCGCGCTGCGCGTCGTCGAGAGCGTGACGATGATGCACAACGGTCGCATCTTCAAGGAAGGCCTGCCGCGCGAGATCGAATCCGATCCCGAGGTGCAGGAGCTTTATCTCGGAGGCGGCCATGAATGACCGCCGTGCCGTGCCCGCACTCGAGGTGAAGGGCCTCGACGTCTATTATGGCCATTCGCATGCGCTGCAGGGCGTCGATCTCACGCTCGAGTCCGGCGTGTTCTCGGTGGTCGGCCGCAACGGCATGGGCAAGACCACGCTGTGCAAAGCGATCATGGGCCTCGTGCGTGCCAGCGGCGGCTCGATCCGGATCCGCGGCGAGGAGGTCACGCGGCTCAATCCGGCGCGGATCGCGCGGCTCGGCGTCGGCTATGTGCCGCAAGGCCGCCGCCTGTGGCGCTCGCTGACCGTCGACGAGCACCTGGCGCTTGCCGGCGGCCTGCGGCGCGGCGCCTGGACCATCGAGCGGATCTACGACACCTTCCCGCGCCTCGCCGAGCGCAAGAACAACGGCGGCAACCAGCTGTCCGGCGGCGAGCAGCAGATGCTCGCGATCGCGCGCGCGCTGCTGACCAATCCGCATCTCTTGATCATGGACGAGCCAACCGAAGGCCTCGCGCCCGTGATCGTCGCCCAGGTCGAGGACATGCTGCTGCGCCTCGGCGACGAGGGCGACATCTCCGTTCTCGTCATCGAGCAGAACATCGGCGTCGCGACGGCGGTGTCGCGCAACGTCGCCATCATGGTCAATGGCCGCATCAACCGCATCATCGATTCCGCGCGCCTTGCGACCGACCGCGAGCTGCAGCAGCGGTTGCTGGGTGTCGGCACCCATGGCGCCGATGAGACCGACGCCGAGCCGGCGCCGGCAAGGGCTGAAACGGCCGGTGCCCCGCAGCCGGAACGCAAGGGGCCGACCCGCATCTACGTCTCCAATCCGGTGCTGCCGACCCGCTGGTCGCAGCCGGTGCCGATCGCCCGCATCGAGGCCGCCGCGCGGACGCAATCCGCCGGAGTCACGCGGCTCGAGGAGGCAACGCGCCAGCGACGCGAACCGACGGCCTCCCGAACGTCCGGGCCACCGGTCGTCCTCATCGTCGGCACGCTCGACACCAAGGGTGCCGAGCTGCGCTTCATCCGCGATATCATCGCCGGCAGCGGCCTGCGCACGCGACTGGTCGACGTCTCGACCAGCGGCAAGGCGGCGAGCTGCGACGTCACCGCACAGGAGATCGCACTGAACCACGGCCGCGGCGGCTCCGGCGTGTTCGGCACCGATCGCGGCGCCTCGGTGACGGCGATGGCGGACGCTTTCGAGCGATGGCTGCGTCGCCAGGGCAATGTCGCCGGGATCATCTCCGCGGGCGGCTCGGGCGGCGCGTCGCTGGTCGCGCCGGGCATGCGCGCGCTGCCGGTCGGCGTGCCGAAGCTGATCATCTCCTCGGTCGCGTCCGGCGACGTCGGTCCCTATGTCGGTCCCGCCGACATCACCATGATGTATTCGGTGACCGACGTGCAGGGCCTGAACTCGATTTCGCGCACGGTGCTCGGCAACGGCGCTCATGCGCTGGTCGGCATGGTCAAGGCGCGGCTCGATGAGCAGGCCGGCAAGCAACGCGATGCAGGCGCGAGCCTTCCGGCGATCGGCATCACCATGTTCGGCGTCACCACGCCGGCCGTGCAGAAGATCGCCGCCGACCTGCGCGAGGATTTCGAGTGCCTCGTCTTCCACGCCACCGGCGTCGGCGGCCGCTCGATGGAGAAGCTCGTCGAGTCCGGCCAACTCGCCGGCGTGATCGACCTCACCACGACCGAGGTCTGCGACCTCCTGATGGGCGGCGTGTTCCCGGCGACCGAGGATCGCTTCGGCGCCATCATCCGCAGCCGCGTGCCCTTTGTCGGCTCAGTCGGCGCGCTCGACATGGTGAACTTCGGCGCACCCGACACGATCCCGGAGCGCTATCGGCAGCGCAAGTTCCACATCCACAATCCGCAGGTCACCTTGATGCGGACCACGCCGGAAGAGAACGAGCGCATGGGCCGCTGGATTGGCGAACGGCTCAACCAGATGGACGGGCCGGTGCGCTTCTTCCTGGCCGAGGGCGGCGTCTCCGCGCTCGATGCACCCGGCCAACCGTTCTGGGACCCGGAGGCCGACGCGGCGTTGTTCCGCGCGCTGGAGCGCACCGTGCGCCAGACCGGCAACCGGCAGATCATCCGCATCAAGCGCAACATCAACGATCCCGAGTTCACCGCCGCCATCGTCAGCGCGTTCCGCCCCTTGCTCGGACGCGCCGGTGGCCGGCGGAGAGTGGCGAGGTGACCCATGGCCAGGTTTGAACGCACGGCGCTGTTGAAGAAGTTTCACGCCATGATCGCACGCGGCGAGCCGATCGTCGGCGGCGGCGCCGGCACGGGACTGTCGGCGAAATGCGAGGAGGCCGGCGGCGTCGACCTGATCGTGATCTACAATTCCGGCCGCTACCGCATGGCCGGCCGCGGCTCGCTCGCCGGCCTGATGGCCTATGGCGATGCCAACGCGATCGTCGTCGAGATGGCCGGCGAGGTGCTGCCGGTCGTGACCAAGACGCCGGTGCTCGCCGGCGTCAACGGCACCGATCCGTTCCGCGACATGGATGTGTTCCTCGACCAGCTCAAGGCGCTCGGCTTTGCCGGCGTGCAAAATTTTCCGACCGTCGGCCTGATCGACGGCACGTTCCGCGCCAACCTCGAAGAGACCGGGATGTCCTATGCGCTCGAGATCGACATGATCGCAAAGGCGCATGAGAAGAACATGCTGACCACGCCCTATGTGTTCAGCGAGCAGGAGGCCGCCGCGATGGCAATCGCCGGCGCCGACATCATCGTCTGCCATATGGGTCTGACCACCGGCGGCACGATCGGCGCGCAGACCGCGCCAAAGCTCGCCGACTGCCCTGCCCGCATCGAGACCTGGGCCGAGGCCGCGCTCAGCGTCAATTCGAACATCATCGTGCTCGCGCATGGCGGTCCGATCGCGGACCCCGCCGACGCCGATTTCATCATGAAGCAGACCCGCAACTGCCACGGCTTCTACGGCGCCTCCTCGATGGAGCGCCTGCCGGTCGAGCGGGCGCTGACGGATCAGGTTCGCAAATTCAAGGCGATCGGCGCGCGCTAGCCGCCGTGACCAAGGGAGGAAGAGATGTCGGGGATGCTGGTCGGTGAATTGATCCTCTGGCTCATCGTCGCAATCGTCGCGATCGTCATCATCGTCTATGTCGTGAACTGGCTGTATCACCGCTCGTCGAAGGAGGTCTCCTTCGTCCGCACCGGTTTTCTCGGCGAACGCGTGGTGATCAACGGCGGCGCCTTCGTGCTGCCCTTCATCCACGACTACACGCCGGTCAACATGAACGTGCTGCCGATGGGGATCGTGCGTTCCCGGCAGGACGCGGTGATCACCCGCGACCGCATGCGCGTCGACATCGAGGCGGATTTCTACGTCCGGGTCCAGCCGACCCGCGAGGCGGTCTCGATCGCCGCCGCCACGCTCGGCCGCCGCACCATGGAGCCGCAGCAGCTGCACACCCTGCTCTCCGGCAAGTTCATCTCCGCGATCCGCTCGGTTGCCTCCGAGATGACGATGGAGCAGATGCATGAGCAGCGCGGCGACTACGTCGCGCGCGTCAAGGCCAATGCCGCCGAGGCGCTGGCGCAGAACGGCCTCGAGCTGGAGTCGGTCGCGATCACCGATCTCGACCAGACCGACCTCGAATATTTCAATCCCTCGAACCGCTTCGACGCCGAAGGCTTGACCCGCCTGATGGAGGACATCGAGGCCAAGCGCAAGCTGCGCAACGACATCGAGCAGGACTCGATGATCAAGATCCGTTCCCGCAATCTCGAGGCCGAGCGCCAGGCGCTGGAGATCGAGCGCGAGAGCGAGACCGCCCGTCTCGAGCAGGAACGCGACATCGAGATGCGCCGCGCCCTGCAGCGCACCGAAGTCGCTCGCGAGCGCGCGCTGCGCGAGACTGAGTCGGAGCAGGCCCAGATTACGGCGCGCGAAGCCATCGAGAAAGCGCGGATCGCCAACGAGCAGGCGATCACCGAAGCCCGAATCGCCTCGGAGCGCGAGACCCGGCACAAGGAGATCGAGCGGACCCGGGCGGTCGAGGAGAAGGAGCTGCTGGCCCGCGAGGAGATCGAGAAGGTCCGGATCGCCAACCAGCGTTCGGTCGACACCACCCGCATCGCCTCCGAGCGCGAGGTGCGCCAGCGTGAGATCGAGCGGATGCGCACGGTCGAGGAAGCCGAGATCGCCGCCCGCGAGGCGATCGAGAAGGCCCGCATTCAACAGGACCGCGTCGTCACCGATGCCCGCATCGCCAATGAGGAGGAGACCCGGCGCCGCGAGATCGAGCGCACCCGCGCGGTCGACGAGGCCGAGATCGCGGCCCGCGAGGCAACCGAGAAGGCGCGCATCGCCCAGACCATGACGGTCAATGTCGAGCGCATCTCCTCCGACGAGCGCACCCGCGCGCTGGAGATCCAGCAGGTGCGCACCATCCAGGAAGCCGAGATCGAGGCGCAGAAGGCGGTCGAGGCCGCCCGCATCGCCCGCGAGAAGATGCTGGCCGCCGAGCGCATCGCCGCCGACCACACCACGCGCAAGCTCGAGATCGAGCGCAACCAGGCGGTCGAAATCGCCGGGATCAGTGCCCGCGAAGCCACCGAAGCGTCGCGGATCGCCCAGGAAGAGCATGTCCGGGCACTTGAGATTGCCCGCACCCGTGCGATCGAGGAAGCCGATATCGCCTCCCGCGAGGCGATCGAGGCGGCGCGCATCTCGCAGGAGAGGTCGGTCGCCGCGCAGCGCATCCGCGCCGAGCGCGAGACCCGCGCGCTCGAGATCGAGCGCTCCGGGGCGATCGAGGCCGCCGAGCTGAAGCGCCGCGACGCGGTCGAGCGGCAGCGCATCGATGTCGAGCTGACGCTGGAGAGCGAGCGGATCGCCTCCTCCAGGACCCGCGAGGTGCTCAACATCGACCAGAAGAAGGCGATCGAGCTCGCCGACGAGGAGCGCGTGATCGCGCTCGCCGCCAAGCGATCCGAGCGGATCGATGCCGACCGGCAGGTCCGGCAGGCCGAGATTGTGGCGCGCAAGGACATCGACACCACAGACGTCTCGCGCGAGCAGGCGCTGGAGGCGGCCCGGATCGAGCGGCGCCGCGCGATCGAGCAGCTCGAGGTCGCCCGCAACCAGTCGCTGCAGGAGGCCGAGATCGTCGCCCGCGAGGAAGTCGAACGTGCACGGATTGCGTCGGACCGTGGCCTCGACGAGGCCCGCGTCGGCCGCGAGCGCGAGCTGCGCAAGCTCGAGGTCAACCGCGAGAAGGACGTCGAGACCGCGCTGATGGAAAAGGCCATCGCGCTGCATCAGAAATCGCTGGAAGAATCCGCGGCGCGCGCTGCCGCCGAGGACGCGCGGATCCGCGCGACCGAGGCCGCCGAGCGCGTCGTCACGGCGCGCGAAAGCGAGATCGCAAAGCGGCGCAAGACGGTCGAGGTGCTGCTGGCCGAGAAGCAGGCCGAGGAGACACGGATCGCCGCGGAAGCCGAACGCGTCCGCGCCGCGGTCGAGGCCGAGGCGCAACGCCTGCTCAACGAAGCCGAGAACGTGCTCACCGACCAGGCGCGCTACTCGCTGTTCCGCCGCAAACTGCTCGACCGGATCGAGGGCATCGTGCGCGAGAGCGTCAAGCCGATGGAGAAGATCGAAGGCATCCGCATCCTCCAGGTCGACGGCCTCAACGGCAATGGCCATGGCAACGGCACCGGCCGCAGCGCCACCGACGAGGTGATCGACTCGGCGCTACGCTACCGCGTGCAGGCGCCGCTGATCGACTCGATCCTGTCGGATATCGGCGTCGAGGGCGGCAGCCTCGCCAAGATGCCCGGCCTGATCCGCGAAGCTCGAGACATGCAAGGCATCAAGGACTCCGCGCGCAAGAGCGGTGGCGATGCCAAGCCGGCAGCGCCCGAGGGCGGCGGCGAGCCGGCGCGCCCCGAGCGCACGCCGCGCAAGAAGGACTGAGCTGAAGCCATGGCACGGGTTTACGTCTCCACCGTCGTCAACGCCCGCAACGACCGGGTCTGGGCCCGCGTCCGCGATTTCAACGGGCTGCCGAACTGGCATCCCGCGATCGCCGAGAGCCGGATCGAGGGCGGCGAGCCCTCCGACAAGATCGGCTGCGTCAGGGATTTCCGGCTGCGCAACGGCGATCGCATCCGCGAGAAGCTGCTCGGGCTGTCCGACTACGACATGTTCTGCACCTATTCGATCCTGGAATCGCCGATGGGCGTCGAGAACTATGTCGCGACACTGCGGCTCACGCCGGTCACCGACGGCGACCAGACCTTTCTGGAATGGACCGCCGAATTCGACTGCGCGCCGGAGCGAGAGACGGAGCTCGTCAACAATATCGGCAGCGGCGTGTTCCAGGGTGGCTTCGACGCGCTGAAGCGGGCGTTCGGGGGATAGCGGAATGCATAGATCAGATATCTCCGAGCGGACGGTCGACCTCTCCCCTTGTGGGAGAGGTCGGATCGCATCGCAAGATGCGATCCGGGTGAGGGGTCGCGGACCCTCGTGGGACCTGCGCCCCCTCACCCGGCGCTACGCGCCGACCTCTCCCCGCTGGGGAGAGGTGAGGCAAGCGGCTCGATACATCAAAACCGCAAATATTGGATTTTGACCGTGCCGCATATCGTCAAGAGCACGATCCTGGATGCACCGACCGACGCGGTGTGGGCCGTGCTGCGCGATTTCAACGGCCATGACCGCTGGCATCCGGCGGTCGCAACCAGCGGCATCGAGCGCGCACAGCCGTCCGACAAGATCGGCTGCGTCAGGCGCTTCAAGCTCAAGGACGGCGCCGAGCTGCGCGAGCAATTGCTGGCGCTGTCCGACCTTGAACAATCGTTCAGCTACTGCCTGCTCGATACGCCGATCCCGATGTTCAACTACGTGGCGCATGTCCGCCTGCTACCGGTCACCGACGGCGACCGCACCTTCTGGCACTGGGAGTCGCGCTTCACGACGCGGACCGAAGACAGCGAGCGCATCACGCAGATGGTTTCGGAAGACATCTACCAGGCCGGCTTCGACGCCATCCGCCGGCATCTGAAGGAGGCCGCGTAAGCGGGGAACGACATCATGCCCATTACGGTGAAGACCTTCACCAGCACCCATGACGCCGCGGCGGCGCTGTCGTCGGATCGCGGCGCCCGCTATCTCGGCGGCGGCACGCTGGTGATGCGGGCGCTGAACGAGGGCGACGTCTCGATCTCGACCGTCGTGCGCGCCAGCGACCATGCGATGACACGGATCGATGCCACGGGCTCGCGCATCACGCTGGGTGCCGGCGTCACCTTCGCGCGC
Source organism: Bradyrhizobium ferriligni (assembly GCF_056837965.1). Taxonomy (NCBI): domain Bacteria; kingdom Pseudomonadati; phylum Pseudomonadota; class Alphaproteobacteria; order Hyphomicrobiales; family Nitrobacteraceae; genus Bradyrhizobium; species Bradyrhizobium ferriligni. Next base: position 171,042 of record NZ_JBXEJO010000001.1, on the reverse strand, counting down.
ATCCTGGCCGAACGCGACATCGGCTTCCTGCACGCCCCGGCGCGGTCGATCGGCGGACCGGCGGTGCGCAACATGGGCACCGTCGGCGGCAATCTGTTCGCGCCGGTGCCGTATGGCGACTTCACGGTCGCGATGCTCGCGCTTGATGCCACAGTGTCCGTCCAGGGCGGCCTCGGCGGGCGCGATATCCCGATCGAAGAGTTCCTGCAATCGCGCGACCGGCAGGCCGGATCGCTGGTGCTGGCGATCTCCTTTGCCAGGCCCGGCAGCACTGAGGCCTTCCGCTACCGCAAGATCGCACGGATCAAGCCCAAGGGCGGCGCGGTCGTCACGCTCGCGGCGCACCTGCCGGTCAACGGCAGCCGCATCGTCGGCGCCCGCGTCGCACTGGGCTCGATGGCGCCGACGCCGATCCGCGCCCGCGCCGCCGAGCGCGCGCTGGAAGGCCGCGCGCTCGACGCCTCGACCATCAGCGCGGCCGCTGCAGCAGCGGTCGAAGGAACGTCGCCCGGCGACAATGCGCTCGCCAGCGCCTGGTATCGCCGCGAGATCGTCGGCGTGCATCTCCGCCGCCTGTTGTCCGGTCAGGAATAAATCGTGATGGCCAAGACTGCCCTTCAATTCCAGCATAACGGCCGTGACGTCGCGATCTTCGTCGACGGCGGCACCAACCTTTTGGTCGCGCTGCGCGAGCTGATCGGCGACATGACGCCGAAATTCGGCTGCGGCCAGGGCGGCTGCGGCACCTGCAGCGTGCTGATCGACGGCGAATTACACCTCTCCTGCCTGACGCTCGCCGAAACGGTCGCCGGCCGCTCGGTCGAGACGCTCGACGGCATCAAGGACGGCCCCAACCTGCACCCGCTGCAGCGTGCCTTTGCCGATAATTTTGCGGCGCAGTGCGGTTATTGCACGCCAGGGATGCTGATGGCCGCGAAAGCGCTGCTCGACCGCAATCCGCAGCCCAGCCGCGCCGAGGTCGTCGAGGCGATCTCGGGCAATATTTGCCGCTGCACCGGCTATGAGCCGATCATCAACGCCGTGCTGGCAGCCGCGTCCGGCGGCCGCGCCCGCGCGTAAGGAAACAGTGCCATGCTGGAACTGCGCAAGGACATCTTCGCCGACGAGCGCGACGACAATCTGAAGGAGATCGGCAAAGGCACGCAGCGCCAGGACATGCTCGGCCATGTCACCGGCACCTCGCCCTATTTCGACGATCACAAGCTGCAGGGCATGCTGCATTTGAAGGTGGTCCGCAGCGCCCATTCTCACGCACGGCTGCGCCGCATCGACACGTCCGAGGCCGAGCGGTCGCAGGGCGTGCGGCGCGTGATCCGCGCCTCCGACGTGCCGCGCAACCTGAACACGCTGCTCAGCCTGATCAATTTCGGCAAGGATGACGAGCCGTCGCTCGCGGTCGACAAGGTGCGCTACAAGGGCGAGCCGGTCGTCGCGATCGTCGCGGACAGCCCGCGCGAGGCCTATGAGGCGATCGCCAAGGTCAAGATCGACTATGAACCGCTGCCGGGGGTGTTCGATGTCGAGGACGCGCTGAAGCCGGGCGCGCCCGTGGTCAACGAGGTCTATCCCAAGAACACCTTCACCTATCACGAGACCTACGATCACCAGCAGCTGCGCTTCGGTGACGCCGACCACGCGCTGGCTGCGGCCGATCATGTGCTGGAACAGCGCTACCAGATGTCGCCGATCGAGCACGCGCCGACCGAGACCAACGGCTCGATCGCGGCGCCCGACACCAACGGCCGCTACATCGTCTACACCTCGACGCAGGCGCTGTTCTTCTCGGTCGACACTTGCGCGAAAATCCTCGACGTGCCCTCCAACACCTTCCACTTCATCGGCGGCACCGTGGGTGGCGGCTTCGGCGGCAAGGTCGATACGCTGACCGAGCCGCTCTGCATCCTCGGCGCGATGCTGACCGGGCGCCCGGTGCGCTATGTGTTCGGGCGCGAGGAGGAGATGCAGTACGGCCCGCCGCGCGGCGCCGAGCGAATCTACATCAAAGACGGCGTGATGCGCGACGGCCGCATCGTCGCCCGCAAGGTGCGCGCCTATTTCGACAGCGGCGCCTATACGCGGCTGTCGAGCTATGCGGCAGTGAAATGCGCCGCTCATCTGCCCGGCCCCTACACGATCCCGAACGTCCATGGCGACGTCTACTGCGTCTTCACCAACCGGACGCCGGCGACCGCGATGCGCGGCTTCGGCGTCACGGCGATGGATTTCGCGATCGAATGCCAGATGGACAAGCTCGCTCATCTGGTCGGCACGGATCCCATGGAGTTCCGGATCCTCAATGCGTATCGCGACGGCGACATGAAGGCGCACCGCCGCGAGGCCAAGAACACCGCGCTGATCGAATGCGTGCAGGTCGCCGCGGAGAAAGCCAAGTGGCCGCTCCGCGAGGACTTCAAGCGGATGTCGTCGCGCAAGGATGGCGGCGGTGCGCGCGCCGCCGTGACGCCAACCCCGCGCGAGACGCATACGCCACCGGCCGCACCGTCCCAGCAGCGCACGACGTATGACCGCGCCCCGGCCGCAACCCGCGAGCCGCCGCCACCGCCGCCCTCTTCGCCGCCGCCGTCGTCTCCGCCGCCACGGCCGGCCGCGCCGTCGCATGGCGCCGCCCGATTCTCCTCCGTCTTTGGCACCAGGAGGCGCTGACCATGACCCGGCACCGTGGACGCGGCATCGCGTCGGTCAATTATCCCATCGGCATGAATCTCGGCGGCGATCCGAGCCAGGCGCTGGTGCATTCTAACCCGAGCGGCAAGTTCACCGTGGCGCTGTCGTCGATCGATCTCGGCCAGGGCATGAAGTCGGTGACACGGCAGATCTGCGCCGAGACGCTCGGCGTGCCGGTCGAGGACGTCTATGTCGATACTGCCGACTCCGACACCGGCCCGCACTGCATGGGCTCGTTCGCCTCGCGCGGCACGCATCGGGTCGGCAACGCCGTGATGGCGGCGGCGCGCGAGGCGCGCGGTGTGATGATGGAGGCGGCGGCCGAAGAGCTCGAAGTGAATGCCGCCGATCTCGAGACCGACGGCCGCGGCAATATCCATGTCAAGGGCGCGCCGCATCGCTCGATCTCCACCAAGGACGTCGCGATTGCCGCGCAGTTCAAGCAGGGCAAGACGATCTCCGGCCGCGGCATCTTCCTGGTGCCGCTGTCGGACGTCGATCCCGAGACCGGCGAGATGTCGCCGGCAACATGCTACGCGCATGCCTGCCTCGTCGCCGAGGTCGAGGTCGACGACGAGACCGGCGAGGTCGACATGGTCCGGATGGACTCCGCCTATGAACTCGGCCGCGCGCTCAATCCGCGCCTGGTCGAGCAGCAGCTGGTCGGCGGCGCCTGGATGGGCGTCAGCCATGCGCTCTACGAGACGCCGGAGCCCTATTATCCGGAGCCGGTGCACGGTCCGCGCGACTTCGTCGAATATCTAATGCCGGGTCCGGGCGACATCTGCCCACACGACATCGCAGTGCTGGAGCGCCCGGCACCCGACGGCCCGTTCGGCGCCAAGGGACCGGGCGAGATGTGCGCCAATCCGGTGCTGCCTGCGGTCGCCAACGCGATCTTCAACGCGGTCGGGGTGCGGATCGACGATCTGCCGATCACGCCGGAGAAGGTGCTGCGCGCGATCAAGGCGCAGGGCGGCGCGCGGCCGCAGCCGCGGCGCTGAGGTCTCGCCATGCCGGTCCGCAGCAACATCGTCGGCATCGACAGCCCCGAGGCGCTGGAGAAGGCGCTGCGCGCGGCCTATTACCTTGCCGACGACGGCATCGCGACCGCATCCTATCTCTCGCTCGCGCTCGGCAAGCCGCTGCTGCTCGAAGGCGCGCCGGGTGTCGGCAAGACCGAAGCCGCCAAAGCGATCGCCGCCGTGCTCGGCCGCAGGCTGATCCGCCTGCAATGCTATGAGGGCATCGACGCCGCCGCTGCCCTCTACGAATGGAACTATCCGCGCCAGATGCTGGCGATCCGGCAGGCCGGCGAGGAGAGCATCGACATCTATGGCGACGCGTTCCTGATCGAACGACCGATGCTGGCCGCGCTGCGCGCGCCTGATGCGACGGTGCTTCTGATCGACGAAATCGACCGCGCCGATCAGGAGTTCGAGGCCTTCCTGCTCGAATTCCTCTCCGACTTCCAGATCTCGATCCCCGAGCGCGGCACGGTGCGCGCTGCCGAACATCCCGTCGTGGTGCTGACGTCGAACCGGACGCGCGATCTGCATGAGGCGCTGCGGCGGCGCTGCGTCTACCACTGGATCGATTATCCGAATGCCGAGCGCGAGGCGCGCATCGTGATGATGCGGGCGTCCAGCGTGGCCGAGGCCACCGCCCGCGCGGTGGTCGCCGCCGTCGGCCGGCTGCGCCGCGAACCGCTGAGCAAGGCCCCGGGGATCGCCGAGGCGGTCGACTGGGCGGAGGCCGCGACCTTACTCAACAAGGGCGGCGCGCGCTGGCCGGATGCGTTCAAGCGTTCGATCGGCGTCGCGCTGAAGGACGAGGAGGATCTACATTTCATCTCACCCCGGCTCGATGCGATCATCGCGGATGCGGCCGCATGAGCGACGACCTGCAACTGCCGCGCGCCGCACGGATATTTGTCTCGTTCGTCGCGCTGCTGCGCGCCAACGGCTTCGCGGTCGCGCCGGAGCAGACGACGAGCTTCCTCGCCGCGATCGAGCTGCTCGGGCCGCGCAATCTCGAGCACATCCGCCAGGCGGGGCTCGCGACGCTGGCGCCGCCGCCGGAGCGCCGCGCGACGTATGACCGGCTGTTCGACATCCACTTCCGCGGTGCCGAGGCGATCGAGCAGGCCGAGGGCGAGGACGAGGAGACCGTGCGGCTGCAGGAGGAAGGCCGCGGCGAGGACGAGCCGCCGCTTGCCGATGAGGCCAATGAATCCGGCCTCGCCGCGGCGCGGGCCGAGGCGCTGGTCGAGCGCCGCTTCGCCCAGACCGCGACCAGCGATCCGCTGCGAAAACTGTCGCGTGAGGCGGCAAGGCGGCTGCCGCGAAGGCGCGGCCACCGGCGCCGTCGCGCACGGAGCGGCCCGTTCGCCGATCTGCGCCGCACGCTGCGCGACAGCGTGCGCAATGACGGCGAGGTGCTGCGGCTCGGGCGGATGCGTCGCCGCCAGCGCCCACGCAAGATCCTGTTTTTGATCGACGTCTCCGGCTCAATGAAGGCGCGCACCGAGGAGAACATGAAGCTCGCGCATGTGCTGGTGCAGGCGGCCGGCAATGTCGAGGTCTTCACCTTCGGCACAAGACTGACCCGCGTCACCCCGGCGCTGCGGCTGAAGCGGCGCGAGCAGGCGCTGAACGCGGCGTCGTTCCTGGTCAGCGACTGGGACGGCGGCACCCGAATCGGCGACGCGCTGCAGGCCTTCCTCGCCGTGCCGCGGTTCGGCGGATATGCCCGCGGCGCCGCGGTCGTGATCGTCTCCGACGGCCTGGAACGCGGCGATCCGGCTGCGCTGCGCGATGCCGTGGCAAAACTGTCGCGGCGGGCCTGGCGCCTCAGCTGGCTGACGCCGCTCGCAACCTCGCCCGGCTTCACGCCGCAGACCGAGGCGCTGATCGCGATCCAGCGCTTTGTCGACGATCTCGTGGACGGCGGGTCCAGCGCGGCTGTTGTCGCGCATCTGCTGTCGCTTGGAACAAGGAGAGCCGCGTGACTGGCATTGTCGACGGACATCATCACATCTGGCGGCAGGCCGATCTCGCCTGGCTGTCCGGCCCGATGCAGCCGCGCATCTTCGGCCCCTACGAGCCGATCCGCCGCGACTATCCGATCGAGGAATATCTCGACGACCTCAAGGGCTCCGGCGTCACCCGCTCGGTCTATGTCCAGACCAACTGGCCGAACGGCCAGTTCGAGGACGAGGCGGCCTGGGTGCAGCAGACCGCGGACCAGCACGGCTGGCCGCACGCCCTCGTCGCCTATGCCGATTTTTCCGTCGCCGACGTTCGACCGCAGCTCGATCGGTTGAAGCGCTATCCGCTGGTGCGCGGCGTGCGCATGCAGCTGCACTGGCACGAAAATCCACTCTATCGATTCGCCGCCCGTGCCGACCTCTGCACCGATCCCGTGATCCGGCGCAATGTCGGCCACCTCGCTCACTATGGCTGGAGTTTTGATCTGCAGGTGTTCGCGCCGCAGATGGCCGATGCGGCCGGCCTTGCGGAGGCCTGCCCTGACGTGACGTTCATCCTGCAGCATGCCGGCATGCTGGAGGATCTGTCGCCGCAGGGCCGCGCCGCCTGGCGCACCGGGATGACGCGGCTCGCGCGATGTCCGAATGTGGTGTCGAAGCTGTCCGGGCTCGGCACCTTCATCCATCGCAACGATGCGGCGCATATCGCCGGCGTGATGACCGACACCGTCGCGATCTTCGGCGGCGACCGCTGCCTGTTCGGCTCGAACTTTCCGATCGAGAAGCTGTGGACCAGCTATCGCGATCTCATCGCCGCTTTCAAGACGGCAGCCGAACGGCTCAGCCCTGCACAGCGCGAGGCGATCTTCAGCACGACGGCGGCGCGGGTCTATCGGCTGGGGCCGTAGCCGCAGCGCGGGCACGAACATAACAACGAACACGAATTGGGAGGGAGAACGATGCCGTTGGAGATCAAGATTCTGGACTACGGCGATATCGAGCTGGAATCGAGCTTCCTCGTGCTCGGGCACAATTGCGGCCGCACCCGCCGCGTGCTGACGCTCGGCTTCCTGATCCTCGGCGGCCCCTACCCCGTGCTGGTCGACACCGGCTATCGCTCCAACCAGATCATGGAGACGCTCGGCATGCGCGGGCTCCAGTTCCACGAGAACATGATCGAGAACCAGCTTGCCCGCCACGGCGTGCGGATGGGTGACGTCCGCTTCGTCTGCCACACCCATCTGCACATCGACCATGCCGGCAAGGACGACCTGTTTCCGATGAACACCACGGTCGTGCTGAACCGCAAGGAGCTGGAATACTCCGTCTCCGGCCTGATGCATCCCCAATACCCGGCGCCCGACATCAAGCACCTGATCGACCGCCTGCACACCAAGAGCGCGCTGCGCTTTCTCGACCTCGAAATCACCGGCCCGGTCGAGCTGATGCCGGGCGTCTATTGCGATGCCGCCAACGCCCATACCGAAGGCTCGATGAACATCCATGTTCACACCGCCGACGGCATCGCCACGATCTGCGGCGATGTGATCTATGATTTCAACGACCAGATCGTGAATCCCTTCAATGAAATCCACGACGCCGAGCCGCGCACCACCGGCAATCACGGCACCAGCAAGCGCGCCGAGAAGGCCGCCATCAAGAAGCTGCTCTCGAGCTCGCGCTATCTGCTGCCGGTGCATGATCGCCCGGCCAAGATCGAAGGCGGCATGGTGGTCGGCCGCCTGCATGACCAGGTACCCGGGCCTGTCGTGCAGAGCCTGCCGCAGCGCAACTGGTTCCCGGCGTAGAGGATTGAAGCGATGACGCATGTCACGCTGCGCAGCGAGTTCGAAGGCCTGATCGATCCTTACGCGCCGGTCGGCCAGGTCGGGACCGGCTTCGATTTCACGGAGGGACCGATCTGGCATCCGCTCGATCACTTCCTGCTGTTCTCCGACATGCCGGGCGACGTGCGCAGGCGCTGGGATGCGCGGCGCGGCGTCGTCGAGGTCAGGCGGCCGTCGAACAAATGCAACGGCATGACCTATGACGCAGACCTCAATCTGATCGTCTGCGAGCATGCAACCTCCTCGCTGATTCGCGAGCGGCCCGACGGGCGGCGCGAGGTGCTGGCCTCGCATTACGAGAACCAGGAGCTCAACAGTCCGAACGACGTCTGCGTGCACTCGTCGGGCGCGATCTACTTCTCCGATCCCTGGTACGGCCGGATGCCGGTCTATGGCGTCGAACGGCCACGCCAACTCGGCTTCCAGGGCGTCTATCGCGTGACGCCCGGCGGCGGAGCGTCGAAACTGCTGGTCGACCGCTATTTGTTCGAGCAACCGAACGGGCTGTGCTTCTCGCCCGACGAGCGCATCTTCTATGTCAACGACACCGTGCAGGCGCTGATCCGCGCCTTCGACGTCAACGCCGACGGCTCGCTTACCAATCCGCGCGTGTTCGCCTCCGGCATCCGCTCCGAGCTCGAGCCCGGCCTGCCCGACGGCATGAAGTGCGACCAGCGCGGCAATGTCTGGGTCACCGCGCCCGGCGGCGTCTGGGTCTATTCACCCGGCGGCGACCTGCTCGGCAAGGTGCGCCTGCCGGAGCTCGTCGCCAACCTCGCCTGGGGCGGCGCCGACTTCCGCACGCTCTATCTGACCGCCACCCATTCGGTCTATGCGATCCCGACCAAGGTCGGCCCACGCCACGAGCCCTATATGAGCGGCAAGCGCGGCGGCACGGGTGCCACATCGTCCACGCCTGCGCCGAACCTAACCGCCGGTGAGATGCAGCTCGATCCGCAACGCTGCGCGATGATCATTCAGGACATGCAGAACGACGTCATCATGGACGGCGGCGCGTTCGCCGAGTCCGGCGCGCCGGCGCACGCCCGCCAGCAGCATGTCGTCGAGAATGTCCGCCGCGTGGCGGAGGCTGCGCGAGCGCGCGGCGTCGCCATCATCCATGTCTGGTTCGTCGTCGAGCCGGGCGCGCCCGGCGTCACCTTGAACGCGCCGCTGTTCGAGGGGCTGGTCGACAGCAAGGCGATGGTGCGCGGCAGCTGGGGCGCGGCACCGGTCTCGGGACTCGAGCCGCGCCCGGGCGACTTCGTGGTCGAGAAGATGCGGATGAGCGCCTGGGAAGGTACGCGGCTCGAGACCATCCTGAAGGCGACCGGCCGCGACATGATCATCAACACCGGGGCCTGGACCAACATGTCGGTCGAGCACACCGCGCGCACCGGCGCCGACAAGGGTTATTTCATGATCGTGCCGGAGGATTGCTGCTCGACCATGAACGCCGACTGGCACAATGCCGCGATCAACTTCGCGCTCCAGAACGTCTCCGTCGTGACCAACGCCGACACCGTGATCAAGGCGCTCGGCTAGGGAGGCGCGGTGCCGAAGCTGCTGCATCTCAACTGCTCACCGCGCGCCGATTCGGAATCGGCGGCCGGGGCGCGCATCTTTCTCGATCGCTTCCGTCAGGCGCGGCCGGACTGGGAGATCGAGGCGATGAACCTGTGGCGCGAGCCGCTGCCGGAATTCGAGGGCTCTCTGCTCGAGGCCAAATACGCCCGGATCGGCGGCAAGAGCTTCACCAATTCGCAGCACGACGCCTTCGCAATCGCCGAGCGCCTCGCGCTGCGTCTGTCGCTGGCCGATCGCGTGCTGATCTCGACGCCGATGTGGAATTTCGGCATTCCCTACAAACTCAAGCAGTGGCTCGACGTCATCATCCAGCCCGGGCTGGCCTTCCGCTTCGATCCGGCGCAGGGCTATCTGCCGCTGCTCAAGGACCGCCCGACGATCGTGATCCTCGCAAGCGGCAGCGACTTCGTCACCGGCATGAACCGCGGCCGCATCGACATGGCAACACCCTATCTGCGCGAGGCCCTGCGCTTCATCGGCATCAGCGACGTGCGCTTCGTGCCGATCGGCCCGACCACCGGGCCCACCGAGCCGATCCGCGCCGCTCGCGAGGCGGCGCACCGCCGGCTTGCGGAGATGGCAGTGAGGTTTTGACGGATTCGCTTTTCCGTCGTCGTCCCTGCGAAAGCAGGGACCCATCACCACAGGGGTGTATTGTAGGAGTGAGCTGTGGCCCCAGCGCCGCAAGGCAATTCGCGTTGGTGGTTATGGGTCCCGGGTCGCGCTTCGCTTGCCCGGGACGACACCAAGTTTGTTGCCCGGCCGGCGGACATACATCCGCATTCTCGCGACAGCGCTAACCCACCCTACGTTTCCGCCGCCGGAAAGACCAGCCTGCACAGCAACCCCGGCGCATTGTCGCGCAACTCGATCCGCGCGCCGTGCAGGCTCGCGACCGCCGCGACCAGGCTGAGGCCGAGGCCGTTGCCCGGCGTGTAGCGGCTCTGCTCGAGCCGGTAGAAGCGCTTGAAGACGCGGTCGTGCTGGTCGGCGGGAATGCCGGGGCCGTCATCGGCGACCGAAATCACCGGCCCGCCCTCGTCGTTCTCGCAGGTCACCGTCACCCGTCCACCCGGGCGGCCATGCTTGATGGCGTTGTCGACGAGATTGGCAATCGCATCGAACAGCAAGTCGCGGTCGCCGGTGACCAGCACGGCCTGATCGCCGGCAAGATCGAGGCGTGTGGTCACCTGTTCGGCGGCGGCATCGTAGAGTTCGACCACCTCGCTCACGATCTCAACGAGATTAACGGTGCGAAACGCACCCTTGCGGGCTCGCGTCTCGATCTCGGAAATCCGCGTGATCGACGCGAACATCCCGAGCACCGCGTCGAGATCGGCGATGGTGTCGCCGATCAGCGCCGCATCCCCCTCCCCGCTCCGTGGGGCGTGGTAGGCTTTCTCGAGCCGGCCGCGCATCCGGGTCAGCGGCGTGCGCAGGTCGTGGGCGATATTTTCGCTGACCTGCTTGACGTCGCCCATCAAGGTCTGGATCCGGTCCAGCATCAGATTGAGATTCTCGGCGACGCGATCCCACTCATCATGGCTGCCGCGGAGCGGGATGCGCTGGTCGAGGCCGGAGAGCATGATGGCACGACTGGTCGCATTGATCGACTCGATCCGGCCGACCGTGCGCCGCGTGACGCCGATGCTGGCAGCGGCCGCAAGCCCGATGATCAGCAGGACGACGGCAATGCCGGCGGCCCTGATCTGCGCCATGAAGCCGTCGAGGTCGCTGATGTCGTGGCCGACCAGCAGCCGATCGCCGTTTGACAGGGTTTCCGTCACGCCGCGCAGCAGGGAGGTTCCCGAGGAGAGCTGTGGCAGGGAGGCACGAAATTCAGCCCATCCCTTCTCGGCGGCGCCCGCCGGCCACTGCCTGAGATTTCCCGCCAGCACGGTCGATGCGGGATCGACCAACAGGTACACATGATCGGCGAAGCCCTTGTCCGCGACGCGTTGCGCGATCAGCGCGGTCAGGCCATCGCGGCCGGACCGCGCATGGGCGTCAGCCAGGCTCGCCTGCTCGGTCATGATCGCGCGGTCGGACCTGTCGCGTACATAGGACAACGTCGACCAGTAGACATAGGCGAAGATCGCGGAAACGATCAGGCCGAAGGCACCGATGGCGATCAACGCCAGGCGGAACGTCGACGACTTGAGGGTCTTAGCCAGGAGCACGGAGGCAGTATCCGATGCCGCGGATCGTGTGGATCAGCGGGTAGGCTTGCTGGTCGTCGACCTTGCGGCGCAAACGCCCGACATAGACGTCGATGATGTTGGTCGAGGGATCGAAGTGCAGGTCCCACACATGCCGCAGCAGCATGGCGCGCGACACCACGCGGCCTTCGTTGCGCGCGAGGTATTCGAGCAGCTGGAATTCCTTCGGCAGCAGCGGAATCTTGCGGCCGCGGCGGCTCGCCGTGCGCGAAATCAGATCGATCGCGAGATCGCCGACCCGCAGGATGGTCTCCTTGGCAACGGTCTCGCTGCGGCGGCCGAGCGCCTCCAGCCGCGCCAGCAGTTCGACGAAGGAGAACGGCTTGACCAGATAGTCGTCGCCGCCGGCGCGCAAGCCCCGCACCCGGTCGTCGATTTCGCCGAGCGCGCTGATGATCAGGAACGGCACCGCAATGCCGCCGTCGCGCATCTGACGCATTACCGTGATGCCGTCGATGTCGGGCAGCATGCGATCGATGGTGATCACGGCATAGTCGCGCGCCGCACCCTGGCTCAGCGCCTCGCGGCCGTTCGCCGCCAGATCCACATCATAACCGCTGGTGGTGAGCTCCTCGACGAGCTGACCTGCGGTTTCCGGATCGTCCTCGACGACGAGAATGCGGCGGTGAGCACCGGTCATATTCCTGAACTCTCCGAGCTGTGTCGAACTCTCCGAGTTCTCAAACTCTCCGAGCGGCCGCCCCGCGACGATCGCCGCCAGACTATCCCATTCCGGGGCAGGATGGAACGTCTGGCGACGACCGCGACAACGGTGCGGTTGGTTGGGCGATCACCAATAGTCCCCGCACACATTGACCCATTGCAGACCGTAGGCCGTCCATACCCTGCGGTAGCAGCCGTAGTCATAGCCGGCATAGACATAGGGCGCGCCGATGAACGCGAAGCGATGGAAGCGGTGATGGCGGAAGAAGCCGCCATGATGGAAGAAGCGCGAACCGCGGAATCCGGCGCCGGCAAACCGCGGGCCGATTGCCGGTGCACCGACGAAGCGTGGACCACCAAAGCGCCCGCCAGCGAAATGGCCGCCGCCGCCGCCCATGGCGGCGAATGCCGCGCCGCCACCACGCATCCCGCCGCCGAAACCACCGCCATGCATGCCGCCGCCAAAGCCGCCACCATGCATGCCGCCACCCATGGCACCCATGGCACCACCGTGGCCGCCACCGAAGCCACCTCCGCCATGTCCGCCACCACCACCGCCGCCTCTGGCGAGGGCAGCGGGTGCAAGCGCAACGCTGACAGCGAGCGTCGCTGCCGTGAGACACGTGAGAAGCCTGTTCTTCATGAAACCCTCCCTGATTGGGACCGCGGCGAATTCGTATCGCCGCACGCGAGCATGATCAGAAGACGCAAGCCGATGCCCGACTTCAACTGACAAATGCGCCAGATTCTGACACCGGATTTAGAATTGGCGCGCCGGCATACCGAGCGGCAGTTGCCTGGACCGGCGGCCACGATTGCGTTGGCCGGGATCGACGGACATTTGGCTGGAATCGGCGGATAGCGCTCGTTGAATCGATCGGCCGCGGTTCTTAATCCTGCAGCTATCGGAGAACAACGACGGCGTCGAAGGATCGCAGACCCGCTTCACAATTTGTCGATCACCGGGCTCTCCCTTCCTCGCCGGCCGTCATCCATCCGCGATGCAATCGCCTTTCACCTGGCCTCCCCTCGGGCGCCGGGACGGCGAAGTGCTGACCTTCAGCAAGGAGCTTTCGATGAGCGAGGAGACCAAGAGACCGTTTCTGACCCACGCCTCCGGCGCCCCCGTTGCCGACAATGTGAACATCCTGACGGCGGGGCCGCGCGGACCCGCGCTGCTGCAGGACGTCTGGCTGATCGAGAAGCTGGCGCACTTTCACCGCGAGGTCATCCCGGAGCGGCGGATGCACGCCAAGGGCGCCGGCGCGCACGGCACCTTCACCGTCACCCACGACATCACGCGTTACACCAAGGCCAGCATCTTCTCTGAGATCGGCAAGCAGACGCCGATGTTCGCGCGGTTCTCGACGGTCGCCGGCGAGCGCGGCGCGGCGGACGCCGAGCGCGACATCCGCGGCTTCGCGCTGAAATTCTACACCGATGAAGGCAATTGGGACGTGGTCGGCAACAACACGCCGGTGTTCTTCTTCCGCGACCCCTTGCGCTTCATCGACCTCAACCACGCCATCAAGCGGCATCCGCGCACGGGGGTTCGCGACCCCGACATGAACTGGGATTTCTGGACGCTGCTGCCGGAAGCGCTGCACCAGGTCACCATCGTCATGAGCGAGCGCGGCATCCCGAAAAGCTTCCGGCACCAGCACGGCTTCGGCAGCCACACCTACAGCATGATCAATGCCGACAACGAGCGCGTCTGGGTGAAATTCCATTTCCGCACCCGGCAGGGCGTCCAGAACCTGACCGATGCCGAGGCTGAGACGCTGGTCGGCAAGGACCGCGAGAGCCACCAGCGCGACCTGTTCCAGAGCATCGAGCGCGGCGACTTCCCGCGCTGGACTCTGCTCATCCAGGTGATGACGGACGCGCAGGCCAAGGCATTCCCGTTCAATCCGTTCGATCTGACCAAGGTGTGGCCGAAGGCGGATTATCCGCTGATCGAGGTCGGGTATTTCGAGCTCAACCGCAATCCTGAGAACTTCTTCGCCGAGGTCGAGCAGGCGGCGTTCACGCCGGCGAATGTCGTACCCGGAATCGGCTATTCGCCGGACAAGATGCTGCAAGCCCGCCTGTTTTCCTATGGCGACGCCCAGCGCTACCGGCTCGGCGTCAACCACCACCAGATTCCGGTCAACGCGCCGAAATGCCCGTTCCACAGCTATCATCGTGACGGCGCGATGCGCACCGACGGCAATCTGGGCGCCACGCTGACCTACTGGCCGAACAGCCATGGCGAGTGGACCGACCAGCCGCAGCTGAACGAACCGCCACTCGAATTGTCAGGCGCGGCTGCGCATTGGGATCATCGCCTGGATGACGACCACTGGCAGCAGCCGGGCGACCTGTTCCGCAAGATGAATGCCGCGCAAAAACAGGCCCTGTTCGACAACACCGCCCGTCAGGTCGGCAATGCGTCGAAGCACATCCAGGAACGGCACGTCGCGAATTGCAGCAAGGCCGACCCGGCCTACGGCAAGGGCGTCGCGGATGCGCTGGCGAGGTTCGCCGCTGGTAAACTATAGCGAACGCGGCGACGAATTCGGTACCGGGTTCCGTCATCCTGAGGTGCGAGCGGAGCGAGCCTCGAAGGATGAACGGCCGCAGGCGGGCCCGTCGTGCTTCGAGACGGCCGCTACGCGGCCTCCTCAGCATGACGGGAACCGAATTGCGGCCGCTCCGCGGCTCAGGTCGGCTTGCCGCGTCCGCTCTTCTCGGCCGCGCGGCGCAGTGCGTCGGCGAGCGCGCTGCCGCCGGACTGCTCCTGCGGACTGCGCGGAGCCGACGACGTCATCTTGCCGCGCGAGAAATCGCGCGACGGCGCCGCATTGTCCTTCTTCGGCCCGATCTCGTCGTCAAGCCGCAGCGTCAGCGCGATGCGCTTGCGCGCGACCTCGACGTCCAGCACCTTGACCTTGACGATGTCGCCCGGCTTCACCACCTCGCGCGGGTCCTTGATGAAATTCCGCGACATTGCCGAGATGTGCACCAGCCCATCCTGATGCACGCCGATATCGACAAAGGCACCGAAGGCGGCGACGTTGGTCACGGTGCCCTCGAGGATCATGCCCTTCTTGAGGTCCTTGACCTCCTCGACGCCTTCCTTGAACACCGCCGCCTTGAACGCCGGACGCGGGTCGCGGCCGGGCTTTTCCAGCTCGCGCAGAATGTCGGTGACGGTCGGCAATCCGAACGTATCGTCGACGAAGGACTGCGGCTTGAGACCCCGCACCACGTCGGCATTGCCGATCAGCGCCTTGATGTCGCTCTTGGTCGCTTCGAGGATGCGGCGTACCACCGGATAGGCTTCCGGATGCACGCCGGACGAATCGAGCGGGTCCTCGCCATTGCTGATGCGCAGGAAGCCGGCGCACTGCTCGAACGCCTTCGGCCCGAGCCGCGGCACCTCCTTCAGCGCCTTGCGCGACTTGAACGGGCCGTTGGCATCGCGGTGCTGCACGATGCTCTGCGCCAGTCCCTGACCGATGCCCGACACTCGCGAGAGCAGCGGCACCGAGGCGGTATTGGCATCGACGCCGACCGCGTTCACGCAGTCTTCCACCACGGCATCGAGCGAGCGGGCGAGCTTGGACTCGCCGAGATCGTGCTGGTACTGGCCGACGCCGATCGCCTTCGGATCGATCTTGACCAGCTCAGCCAGGGGATCCTGCAGGCGCCGGGCGATCGAGACCGCGCCGCGAATGGTGACGTCGAGGTCGGGCAGTTCGTTCGAGGCGAAGGCTGAGGCCGAGTAGACCGATGCGCCGGCTTCAGAGACCACGATCTTGGTCATCTTGCGCTCGGGCAACCGCTTCACGAGCTCGGCGGCGAGCTTGTCGGTCTCGCGCGAGGCGGTGCCGTTGCCGATCGCGATCAGCTCGACGCCATGCTCGATCGCGAGCTTGCCGAGAATGGCGAGCGCCTCATCCCAGCGGCGCTGCGGCTCGTGCGGGAAGATCGCCGTGTGCGCCACCACCTTGCCGGTCGCATCGATCACCGCGACCTTGACGCCGGTGCGATAGCCGGGATCGAGCCCCATGGTGGCGCGCGCGCCGGCCGGCGCCGCGAGCAAGAGGTCGCGCAAATTCGAGGCGAACACGCGCACCGCCTCGGTCTCAGCCGCGGTCCACAGCCGCAGCCGCAAATCGATATTGAGATGGATCTGGATCTTGGTGCGCCAGGCCCAGCGCACCGTCTCCGTCAGCCACTTGTCGCCCTTGCGGCCCTGGTTGGAGATCGCAAAGCGGTTCATGATCTTGAGCTCGTAGAGGCCGGGCTGGCCTACGACCGGCTCCTGCGCCTCCGGCTTGATGGCGAGGTCGAGGATCTCTTCCTTCTCGCCGCGGAACAGTGCCAGGATGCGGTGCGACGGCAGCTTCGGCAGCGGCTCGGAGAAATCGAAATAGTCCTTGAACTTCTCGCCTTCGGTCTTCTTGCCGGTGCGGACGGTCGAGGCCATGATGCCGTTCGACCACATCTCCTCGCGCAGCGCACCGATCAGGTCGGCATCCTCGGCGAAGCGCTCGACCAGGATCGCGCGTGCGCCGTCGAGCGCCGCGGCGACGTCGGCGACCTGCTTCTCGGCATTGACGAAGGGCGTCGCGGCCTCGTTCGGATCGCTCTCGGGCTGCGTCAGAAGCTGATCGGCGAGCGGCTCGAGGCCGGCCTCCTTGGCGACCTCGGCCTTGGTGCGACGCTTCGGCTTGTACGGCAGATAGATGTCCTCGAGCCGGCCCTTGCTGTCGGCGGCCATGATCTGGGCCTCGAGCGCGGCGTCGAGCTTGCCCTGCTCGCGGATCGAATTGAGCACCGCGGTGCGGCGCTCCTCGAGCTCACGCAAATACGTCAGCCGTTCTTCCAGCGTGCGCAGCTGGGCGTCATCAAGCGCGCCGGTGAGCTCCTTGCGGTATCGCGCGATGAACGGCACCGTGGCGCCGCCGTCGAGCAGCGTCACCGCCGCCTCGACCTGTTCGTCGCGAACCCCAAGCTCCTGCGCAATCTGATGATGAATCTTTGCCACGCTCATCTCTCTAAAATTCCGTTGCGCCGCCGGATCACCGACGGCGCGGACGCCGCTTATGGACCATCCCGGAATGATTCATCAAGGCGCGCTGTGGATCAAATTGGGCGCACGCCGCAATCTATTTCCGGGATGTTGGCCGTCCGCGGCTTGACAAATAAACCCGCGCCGCATTGCCGCCGAAAATCGCAGCTCTTGCTTCACTTGACAAATCGGCAAGCAGGCTCTCCGCGGCTGCGAACCAGTGCGCATAGCCGCCGGCGAGGTTGACGACGGGCCAGTCGCTGCCCCACAGCATCCGCTGCGGCCCGAAACATGCCAGTGCATGATCCACGGCCTCGCTGAGATCGGCAACCTGCCAGTTCGGCGTCGCCTCGGTCGCAAGGCCCGAGAGTTTGCAGACGACGTTGGATCGTGTGGCGAGGCTTGCGATGTCGTCCTTCCAGGCCGCGATGTCGCCGGTCGCAAGGTGCGGCTTGCCGAAATGGTCGAGCACGAATTGCAGGTCCGGATGGCGATCGACCACCTGGATGAGCCGCGGCAGATGGCGCGGCAGCACCAGCGCGTCGAAGACGAGGTCATGCCGCGCCATGGCCTCGAGCGGCGCCGCCAGTTCGGGGCGCAGCAGCCAGTCGTCGTCGGCGATGTCCTGCACCATCGGCCGCAGCCCGACCAGGAGCTCGCGCCCGGCAATCGCATCGACCCGCGCCGCGGCATCGGCGGCGTCGAAGTCGATCCAGCCGACCACGCCTCGCACCTGCTCGGCCCCTTTGGCGATATCGAGCAGGAATGCGGTCTCCGCTTCGGTCGATGCGGCCTGCACCAGGATGGTGCCTTCGATCCCGACCGCGGCGAGATGCGGCGCCAGATCGGCCAGGCCGAAGTCGCGGTAGATCGGCCCGCGTTCGGGCGTCAGCCAGCCGTAATCGGCGCGGGCCAGGGTCCAGACATGGTGATGGGCGTCGATCCGCATCAGGCCGGCACCGGCGCATGCTGGTCGAGCAGCCCCTCATTCTTCAGGTCGCGCCACAGCGCGGCAGGCACGGGCGACGACAACGCGGCGACGTTGCGCTCGACCTCCTGCGGCGTCTGCGCGCCGAGCACGAGGCTTGCCACGGCCGGATGGCCGAGCGCGAAATGCAGCGCGGCGGTCGGCAGCGCCACGTTGTGGGCGCGGCAGACCCGATCGATCGCCGCCACTTTCCGCATTACGTCCGGCGGCGCTTCCTTGTAATTGTACTTGGCGCCGGCAACCGCGCCGGTCGCCAGGATGCCGGAGTTGAAGGCGCCACCGAGCATCATGCCGATGCCCTGGGCTTGTGCCAGCGGCAGGAATTCGGCAAGCGCGGGTTGCTCGAGCAGCGAGTAGCGGCCGGCAAGCAGCATGGTGTCGAACGTTCCGGCCTTGGCGAAGCGCACGCACATCTCGGCCTCGTTGACGCCGATCCCGATGCCCCTGACCACGCGTTCGGAACGCAACTTGTCGAGCGCAACATAGGCGCCCTCCATCGCCTCGCGAAACCGCGCCTCGATCGCGTCAGCGCCGTGGGTCCAGACGTCGACGTCGTGGATCAGGAGCAGGTCGATGCGATCCGTGCCGAGCCGCAGCAGCGACTGCTCCACCGAGCGCATGGTGCCGTCATAGGAATAGTCGAACACCGCGCGATGCGGCGCGCCGCCGGCGAAACTGGAGCCGTCGCCACGGCCGTGGAACGGGTCCATCCAGCGCCCGACCTTGGTACAGACCACGACGCCGTCGCGCGCTACGCGGCGCAGCGCGGTGCCGCTGCGGTGTTCGGCGAGGCCATGGCCGTAGAGCGGCGAGGAATCCAGCAGGTTGATGCCCAGCGCAAACGCCCGCTCCACTGCTGCGATCGCAGCAGCGTCGTCGAGCCGTGCGAACAGGTCGCCGAGGGGCGCCGTGCCGAAGCCGAGAATGGAGACATCGAGCCCGGTGCAGCCGAGCCTGCGGCGTGGCAGTGCCGGGGAGCCTCGATCGGAGGGTTGTTGTTGGGTCATTATCGCCTCCCGCCTACGTTTCTTGTTAGCCCTTCATCAGACTAGCGTCGTTGACCGGGATCGTGAAGAGACCTTGGGCGGCCGATGCCGCAGTGAGGTCTCTCATCGCGTGCGCACCACATCGCTAAAACGCAATGCACAGCTTCACGTTGCCTAGGGGCGGGAAATACGCTATGGGAGCGCTCCGCAACTTCAACGCAGGAGGCGACGATGTTCAGGTCTGTGCGCTTCCCGGGTTCGCCGCGCGATACTTGACGCGCGTCCCGGGATCGGATCCCGGGTGAAATCGCAACACCCACACGCAATCGAATCTGCTGCGGGCCTCCGGCTCCGCGCTTGCGGAACTTTTGTCATGACCTCGACGCTTCTGGTGGCCTCTCGTCGGGAGGCCACACGCTCCGTGCTGCTCGAACGTCAGCTGCGGAGGTATCATCCGCATGTTCAGGGAAAGGTCCGCGCGCTGGCCATGCGGCACACGCGTCTTGCGGACCTTGCCGCGAGCTTTCCTGCGCTGCTGTTCGCGCTGGCGGTCCCGCGAGCCGGGATCGCTTCGGCGCGCGCATGCGCATGCGTCATCGACGGCCGCTCGCTCGCGGACGCCGCCTCCGCGGGGGGCATTCCGCTGTGGTTGCGAAGATTGCCGCCGGAAGCGTTCACCGCTCCGATCATGGAACTGCTCGATGACGAGCTGTTTCGCCGGCAGATCGCGAACCACCTGCCGCCGTCATCGAAGCTCGCACCGATCTGGCTGAAATCCGTCACGGCGGTTGCCGAGCTCGCACATGGACCGGCGGCGGTCTGGATCGCGCGCGAGCTGGTCCGGGCGCCGCCGCGCACCGATCCTGCGCGATTGCGGCTCATCGGCCTGTGGGCGTGGTTCTCCGCGCAGCCGGCGACGCTGGGACATACGCTGATCGACCGGAGGTGGACGCCGAGCATACAGATCGGCTCGGCGCTCGCGGCCGCCGATGCGTGGAGCACGATGATCGCGCTGCATGTCAGCCTCGGCTCGGAGAAGATCGCGGATATGTGGCTGCGGCCGGGCCGCGTTGACGGTTACGACTTCATCTCGCTGAACTCGACCACGGATATCTCGGAGGAGGCGGAAGCGATGCAGAATTGCCTGCGCACCTACGGTCCCAACCTCGCCCACAATCGCTCGCGGCTGTGGAGCGTCAGGCGGAGCGGGCAACGCGTTGCCACCCTGAGAGTTGCGGCGCGTTTCGAGGGTCCGTTGCCAGGCATCGCTGAGCTCACCGGTATCCGGAACGCCGGGATGCCGCGCGAGGTCTGGTGGGCAGCGCGCCAATGGTTGCATAGCCACGACCTGTTGCGGATGGAGATCGAGCAACGCAGATGGGGCACCGCGCCTCTCGACGGCCCGACCTGGCGCGCGATCTGGCGTCCGTACTGGCTCGCCAGGCGGCAGATTCCGGAATGGCTGCCGCTCGCTCCCTCTCGCAAGGCGCTCAATGCGCTGTGATGCGCATCGGCCACCGCTGCATCGTTGCTAATCGTCGGCGACAATCTGCTGGGCAAGGTTGTCGACCACCACAGGACTCTCGAAATAGGTCACCGTCGGATCGGCGCCATATTTCTCCCGGGCGCGGGCGCGCCACGCATCGGTGTACAGCGCTTCCGCCTCCTCCCTCGAGTTCCAGAAATAGATGCCGCCGGCCGTCAGCCCGTCCTCGGACAGCACATAGGTCTTTCGGAACAGCCCCTGAATGCCGCGATAGATCGGCGCGGTGCTCAGGAAGATGCTGCGGGCCTCCTCGCGCGTGATCGGCTTCGGCAGCTTGAACGTCGTGACAGCGGTAATCATCCGGATCTCCTCATGTTCATTCTTGACATCATTGTCAATATTGACGATTGTGTCAAGAATGACCCGATGGAGCAGATCGAATGGTGGGCGTGCGTCAGTTCGACGAAGACGAGATGATCGCAAGCGCGCTCGACGTGTTCTGGCGCAAGGGCCTGCACGATGCGACCATGCAGGACCTCGCGGCCGCGACCGGCGTCCAGCGCGGCAGCCTCTACAACGCCTATGGCGACAAGGAAGCGATCTTCCTGCGCGCCTTCGATCAGTACGCCGCGCAATTCCTGGACGCGGCCGGCAGCGCACTGGTGCAGGGCGATACCTCGGCGAGGCTGAGGGGCTTCTTTGACATGATCATCGTCAACATGACGGACGGCACGCCGCAGCGGGGCTGCCTGACGACGCGCACCGCGCTCGACGCGTCCATATCGAGCACGGACGTGCGCCAGCGCGTGCTGGACGTGCTTACCCGGCTAGAGCAGCTGGTCGGCAAGGCCATCAGCGCGGCGCCGAACAGGCGCAGCACGGCCGATGCAAACCGGCTGGCGCGCGTCATTGTGACGTTCACGCGCGGACTCGCCGTGATGGAGCGCGCCGGATACAGCCGCAAGCAGTTGAGGGAATCCGCCACCACATTCATCGATGCCGTGATTGGCGACGCCTGAGGCGGGGTCCTTGTCCCGGCGTCATCGTAAGGGAGAAACCAGCATGCAGGAACGGAACGGCGGCTGCCTGTGCGGCGCGGTGCGCTACACGCTCAAGAGCGAACCGCGGAGCATCGCGATATGTCACTGCACACATTGCCAGCGGCAAAGCGGCAGCCTGTTTTCGTTCAACCTTGTGATCCGCGAAGCCGACTACCAGCAGTCGAGCGAGACGGTGGTGTTCGTCGACAAGGGCGACAGCGGCCATCCGGTCCATCGTCATTTCTGCGGGCGCTGCGGGTCCCCTCTGCTTGCTAAGACCGCATTGATGCCCGGCAAGGTCGTGGTGAAAGCCGGCACGCTCGACAGCATGGAGGGATTGCAGCCGCAAGCCGAGATCTATACCGATCGCGCTGTCGCATGGCTCCCGCCGATTCCCGGCGCTGCGCGCTTTGCCCGGAACGTATGACCGGATGCGCCGGTCACGCGCGCAGCGGGAAACAATTCAGCCTGGCTAGGGTTGCCTCCGTTCCGATTGCATCGGAACGGAGGCTCTCGATTTGTTTTGACGCGTTTTCTTCACGCGAACCGATATCCGCTTCGCGCGAAAACGGTCTGGCGATCATTGACCGGCCGGCAGTTCGGCGTAGTTGCCGTCCTTGTCGCGGCGATACACGACGTAGTCGATCAGGGTGATGTCACCCTTCGGCGTGTAGCTGATCTTGCCGAGCACGGTATCCCAGCTTCCGGCCTTGATGGCCGCCGCGACCTTCTTGGCGTCCGTGGTCTGGGCACGGGCTGCGGCCTGGCTCCAGATCTGGAACGCGGCGTAGCTGTAGAGCGTGTAGCCGTCGGGATCGATGCCCTTGTCCTTGAACTTCTTCAAGGTCGCGGCCGCGGTCACCTTCTTGCGCGGGTCGGGCGAGAAGGTGAACAGCGAGCCTTCGGCAAGCGGACCTGCGATCGCGGCGAACTGCTTGTCGACCAGGGCGTCGCCGCCCATCAGCACCGCATTGACGCCCTGCTCGCGCATCTGGCGCAGGATCAACGCTGCCTCGGCATAATAGCCGCCGACATAGACGAAATCGATCGACTCCTTCTTGAAGCGCGATACCAGGGCGGCAAAATCCTTGTCGCCCTTGGTATAGGCCTCATAAAGCTTCTCCTTCACGCCCGCGGCGTTGATGGCGTTCTTCGTTTCGTCGGCAAGGCCTTTGCCGTAGGTCGTCTTGTCGTGGATGATCGCGACGTTCTTGGTCTTGTAGTTCTTGATAATGTAGGCGGCCGCAACCGTGCCCTGCTGGTCATCCCGGCCGCAGACACGGAACGTGTTCCACAACCCGCGCTCGGTGAATTGCGGATTGGTCGAGCCCGGCGTGATCTGCAGCACATTGCCCTCGGCATAGGCGTCCGACGCAGGGATCGAGGTCGATGAGCAGAAATGCCCAACGACGAACGGAATCCTCGCGCCTGCCATCTTCTCGGCAACCGACACCGCCTGCTTCGGATCGCAGGCATCGTCGCCGACCTCCAGCTTCAGCTTCTTGCCAAGCACGCCACCCGCCGCATTGATGTCGGCGATCGCGAGATCAGCACCATTCTTGAACTGCTGGCCGAAGCTCGCCTCGGAGCCGGTCATCGGCCCGACCACGGCAACACTGATATCCTGTGCCATGGCGGCGCCGGACAAGGCCAGGCTCGCGCCGAGCGCAAGAAAATATCCTCGAAATGCAAACTTCATCACATTCTCCTCGATGGTCTCAAGTCGCCTCAATGCATCGCAGTCGACGAATCCGCCGATTGCAACGATCACCGGGGGCTGCCTTTTAAGCGCGGGACGATTGGCAGGCTCGGACTGGGGCGACGGGGGATTGGACATATGCGACATCGGGCAACAATGTGAAACACGTTGTCGTGCATTGTCGTCTGAAATCGCCCGCAGCGGACGTGATTGGCGGCGATCTTGTGTGCGCGACAGCACACAGGCTGGCGCAGAGCGCTGCTTGCGACGCGTCGCCGGGTGATGTGCCGGGTTGCGGCGAACCGCAGGCAACGACCTGCCGCCCTGCCAGGGAGATTGCGATATTCGGTCAGGAGCGCCGCGGCACGGCGCGGATATCCGACGGCGTCACGCCGTAATGCCGGCGGAAGGTGCGGTTGAAGTAGGACAGATCGCCGAAACCGACTTCGAATGCGATCGTACCGATGGTGCTGCCGCTGTGGCGCGGATCGGTCAGCAAATGATGCGCACGCGCCAGGCGCTGGCCGAGCACGAATTCCGAGAACGTCGAACCGACGCTTTCGAACAGCCGCTGGATATGGCGCGGCGTGAGCCTCAACCGGGCGGCCACCGCAGGCAAGGTGAGATCGCCATAGCTGAGATTATCGTTGATGTCGGCCTTGACCGCGGCGAGCCGCGCGGCCGCCAGCCCGCCGTCTTCCGCGGCAGCCGCAGCATCGCGGTTCGCGCCGATGATCAGCGCCCCGAGATCGACCAGATGCCGGACGACGGCGCCGCGCAGCTCGGCCGTCGCGAGCCGGTAGCTGTCGTCAAGCTCCCTGACGTAGAGCGCCAGCAGGCGCATCGCCTCGGTGTTCGCGGGCAACGGCCGGACCAGCATGTCCTCGGGATCGCGGACCAGCGATGCCAGCGCCTTGCGCGGCAGCCTGAGACCGACGAAACGGCTCGGCGAGACCGGGACCGCCATGTTGCCGGCCTCCGCGCTCGACTGCAGCACGGCCTGCCCCGGGCCGAGCTCGATGTCGCGGCCGCGCTGCGACGCGCGGGTGTTGCCGCTCGTGATGATCGTCAGCACGAGGTCGTCATTGCCATCGAGCAGCTCGCGCGACCGTGCGATCTTGAGGTTGCTGCACGCCCACGATCCGATCCCAAGCCCGGGCAGCTCGCGCACATTGGCTTCGGCATGGAACACGCCGGCGCTCAGCGGCTCCGGATCGAGCTTCACGATCATCCGCCCGATCTGCTCGCGAAAGATCGGCAACCGGTCGCGCTCGCCGAAATCCGCGGTCGAGAACCGAAACCCGGTGATATCCGGCGACTGCATCGTCATCGGCTGATCCTCATGGCGGCGGGAGGTCGCCGCCGATATGCGGCCGATTTGTGGCAGCATGACACCGATCGAGTGCACGGGACCGTGCTTACGCATCGGCACTTTTGCTGCAGACAGGCGATGCGCGCCGGATCATCCTGACGTTCTTGTCGGGTCTGAAATCGCAACCGAAATCGTGCTCGCTCGATGTTGCCCGACGTCGTCATCCATGCCGTTACGCGGATTATAATTGACTGACCGGACGGTCAATAGTAATCCAAGGCCACATCACGCAACCTTCGGCCGCCAGAAGCCGCAACGGGAGGTCATCATGGTCACCGATTTGGTGTTGACCGATATCCGCGCCGGATATCGCGTCCTGACGCTCAACAGGCCCGATCGCCTGAATTCCTTCAGCGCCGATCTGCACGCCGCACTGATGGCCGCGCTGATCGCGGCGGAACAGGACAAGTCCTGCCGCGCGCTGATCCTGACCGGAGCCGGACGCGGATTCTGCGCCGGGCAGGATCTTTCCGATGGCGTGTTCACACCCGGCGAAACGCCGGACCTCTCCGCGCCGATCGAAAAATTCTACAATCCGCTGGTGCGCAAGCTGCGCGGCATTCCGATGCCGGTCGTGTGCGCCGTCAACGGGGTCGCCGCGGGCGCCGGCGCAAACCTGGCCCTTGCTTGCGATATCGTGATCGCCGCGCGGTCGGCCAAGTTCATCCAGGCCTTCGCCAGGCTTGGCCTCGTCCCTGACACCGGCGGCACCTGGCTGCTGCCGCGGCTCGTCGGCGGCGCGCGAGCGCGCGCACTGGCCATGCTCGCCGAGCCGATCTCCGCCGAGCGGGCGGAGACATGGGGCATGATCTGGAAGGTGGTCGAGGATTCCGACCTGATGGCCGAGGCCCACGCCCTCGCCGCCTCGCTCGCGACACAGCCGACCGATGGTCTTGCGCTGATCAAACAGGCGCTCGACGCCTCCGAGACCAACACGCTCGACGCGCAGCTCGATCTCGAGCGCGAGCTGCAGGGCCGTGCCGGCCGGTCGGCGGACTATGCCGAAGGCGTTACCGCCTTTCTCGAAAAGCGCGCCCCGCGCTTTGTCGGACGAGCCAAGGATTGAAACGTTTCCGATTGAACATTCCGCCGCCAAGGCGAGACGCATCATTGATCCCAAGTCAGAAGGTCCAATTGCGATGACACAGCCTCAATCCAGCGGTCCACGGACGGCGGACAACGTCATGAAGCTCGACAGCTTCGTGCGCGGAAAATGGTCCGGCCCGGGCGAACCGGCAGCCGAGATTCACAGTGCCGTCACCGGCGATGTGGTGGCGGTCACGACCGGAAGAGATCTCGACATGCGCGAGATCCTCGCCTATGGCCGCGCGGTCGGCGGCAAGCATCTTGGAAAACTGACGTTCCACCAGCGCGCAGGCTTGCTGAAGGCGCTCGCCGACTATTTGACCCAGCACAAGGACCGGCTCTACAAACTATCGTTCCATGCGGGCGCAACCCGCACCGACGCTGTCATCGACGTCGACGGCGGCATCGGCACGTTGTTCGCCTATGCCGGCAAGGGACGCCGCGAGCTTCCAAACAGCAAATTCCTGCTCGACGGCAATGTCGAAGGGCTCTCCAAGGGTGGCGCATTCGCCGGTCAGCATATTATGACGCCGCTGCACGGCATCGCCGTGCACATCAACGCGTTCAACTTCCCGTGCTGGGGCATGCTGGAGAAGCTGGCGCCGGCGCTGCTGGCCGGCGTGCCCGTCGTGACCAAGCCCGCGACGGTCACCTCCTATGTCGCTTACGAGCTGGTCCGGATCATCACCGAATCCGGCGTGCTGCCCGAAGGCGCTCTGCAATTCATCGTCGGATCGACCGGCGACCTGTTCGACCATCTGACCTGCCAGGACGTGGTGTCCTTCACAGGCTCGGCCGACACGTCGCAAAAACTACAGCGGCATCCGGTCATCGCGCGCGAGGCGGTCAGGTTCATCGCCGAACGGGATTCGCTGAACGCCGCAATCCTCGCTCCGGACGCCGTACCGGGCAGCCCGGAGTTCGACCTCTTCGTCAAGGAAGTGGCCAAGGAGATGACGGTCAAGGCGGGGCAGAAATGCACCGCGATCCGCCGCGCGCTGGTGCCGTCGGCGCAGCTCGACGCCGTGATCACGGCGCTGCGCGACCGTCTGGCCAAGGTCACGATCGGCAATCCCGAAAACGACAAGGTGAGGATGGGGCCGCTGGTCGGGCTCGGCCAGCGTAGCGATGTGTTTGCCCATGTCACGAAGCTTCGCGCCGAAGCCGAACTGGTGGCCGGCGATCCCGGCAACTTCCCGCTGCTCGATGCCGACGCGAAGCGCGGCGCCTTCGTTCCGCCGCTGCTGCTGCATTGTGCGAAGCCGCTCGCCGCAACCGCAGTCCACGAGATCGAGGCGTTCGGCCCTGTCAGCACCGTGATGGGATACGACGATCTGGATCAGGCCATCGCGCTGACCAATCGCGGCGGCGGCAGCCTCGTCGCATCCATCTACACGCACGACATCCCGGCTGCGACCGAACTTGCCTTCGGCATCGGCAGTTTTCACGGCCGCGTCGCACTCATCGATCGTGACTGCGCGAGCGAACACACCGGACATGGCTCGCCGATGCCGCAGATGGTTCACGGCGGCCCCGGCCGGGCCGGCGGCGGCGAGGAACTGGGCGGCGTCCGCAGCCTCCAGCACTACATGCAGCGCACCGCCTTGCAGGGCTCGCCGGCGATGCTGAGCGGCGTCACCGGCCGCTGGTTCAAGGGCAGCCCGACGCTCGAAGGCGACCTCCATCCGTTCCGCTATCACTATGACGATCTCGAGATCGGCCGCACGCTGGTCTCGAAGTCGCGGCAGATCACGCTCGACGACATCGAGCACTTCGCGCATTTCACGGGCGACACCTTCTACGCCCATATGGACGAGGAAGCGACCAAGGGGCATCCGTTCTTCCCGGGCCGCGTCGCGCATGGCTACCTGCTGCTGTCGTTTGCCGCCGGCCTGTTCGTCGATCCCGACTACGGGCCGGTGCTGGCGAACTACGGCCTCGACTCGCTGCGCTTCGTCAAACCCGTCCAGCCCGGCGAACAGATCCAGGTGCGGCTGACCGCGAAGGAGAAGATGCCGCGCAACAAGCAATATGGCGAGGTACGCTGGGACGTCGAGATCACGACCGGTACCGGCGAAACCGCGGCGACCTATGAGCTACTGACCATGAATGCGATGCGGGCTTAACGGCCCGCGTCAGAGCAACTCGGCCTGCCGGCTGCGGCCGGCCGATTTGGCCCTGCCGCGCGGCCGAGTGACGGTGGCCGCGGCATCGTCGGCGCCGGCCAGCACGAGCTGCGCGACGAAACCGGCATATTCGGCGCGGGTCATCGGCCCGCCCTCGCGGAACCACATGTAATGCCAGTTCAGCATGCCGAAGACGCTCATCGTCAGCGGCTTGAGTGCGCGCTTCTGCTTCGCCGCCGGTACTGCGGCGGCGAGTGCATCCGACATGATCCCGACCAGGATCCGCTCGCTTGCGAGCAGCGGCTGCTGCTTGTCCTTCGGCAACAGCTTGAGGCTTGAGATCTGGACCTGATGCTCAGCGTCGGCATGCCGGTAGAGCTCGAGCAGGGTCGCAACGATCGTCCTGAAGCGTGCGACCGGATCGCCGGCCTGTGCGCTCGCCTTGCGGACCGCCGCCACCAGCTTCGCGAGATGCGACGACAGGATATCGAACAGGATCGCTTCCTTGTCGGGATAATAGTGATAGAGCAGTGCCTTCGAGACACCGCAGGCGTCGGCGATGGTGTTCATCGACGTGCCGACATATCCCGATGCGGCAAACAGCTCGGCCGAGCGATGCAGCATCGAGAGGCGCTTGTCGTCATAGTCCTTGGCGCGCGATCGGGCCATGTCTTGTCCGTTCCACCAGGCGGCCGTTCGGCCATCGTCCAGGGATGTCAGCCAATAGTCGCAAGGTTCCGGGACCGCAGCCCCGCCTCCGAACCGCTATTTATTGACCATCCGGTCGGACAATTCCATAAGCCCGGCGATCGGGCAACATTGCCCGGAATGAATTTTCCTGGCGCCACGTCGCGAGAGTATCTCTCTGCTGCAAAACGCCTCGCCATGCGCGTCTGATTGCAAACTTCGCGGCGCCGCCGAGTTTCGCGCGCGTCCCGAACAGGGCCATGTTATCGTTCGTCGAACGGCTCGGAATGCGAAGGAGGCTCTGGGTGCGGACATCCTCTTGGCTCCACGTCCTTCGTCGCGCGGCCCGCCGGCTGAAGAGATGGCAGCGTCGGTTGGCGCGCGCCGCCAACCCCGACGGCAAGGACATGCACGAACTCTTTCTGTTTGGTCCTCACGGCTGATTGCTGGTTGCCCTCGACGCATGCCCAATCGAGACCGCGGCAGATGTGATCCATCGCCACGCTGACGTCAGTCTGCCCACGCCGCGCATGTCGTGCGGCCGGATCACGCACAGAGCGATAGCATGACAGCTCCTCGAGCGCGTCACGTCATCATCGTCGGCGGGGGCGCGAGCGGCGTCCTGCTGGCGCACCAGCTACTGCGTCAACCGACGGACCATGTCCGCGTCAGCCTGATCGAGCAGCGTCCCGACATCGGGCGCGGCATCGCCTATCACACCGGCAATCCAGATCATCTGCTCAATGTACGGGTCGCGAATATGAGCGCGCTGCCCGACCAGCCGGATCATTTCTGGCGCTGGCTGATCTCGCGCGGGGCGGACGCGCCGCTCTGCCCTGATCCCTATTGCTTCGTGCCGCGGCGCATCTTTGGCGACTACATTGCCAGTCTGCTCGAGCAACAGGCGTCCGATCAGGCCGACATCCAACGCCTGTCGATCGTGCACGGCAGGTGCATCGCCATCCGCGAACGGCGAGGCGACGTCACCGCCAGCCTCGACGACGGCCGGCAGCTGATCGGCGACACCGTCGTTCTCGCAACCGGGCACGATCCACGCGCGAACAGTCCGGGACATGCCGATCCCTGGGCAGCACCGTCTCCCGCTGCGATCGCCGACGACGCGACCGTCCTGATCCTCGGCACGGGGCTGACGATGGTCGATTACGTGCTGTCGTTGCTGCGCGACGGATATCGCGGGCCGATCGTTGCGATGTCGCGCCGGGGCCTTCTCGCCAAACCGCACCGCCGGGTCGACGCCATGCGCATCGAGGAGGCGGAGGTCCCCTTCGGCGTCGGAATCGGCAGCCTGCTTCGCTGGCTTCGCGGCCGCATCGACCGGCACACCGCAGCGGGCGGCGACTGGCGCAGCGTGATCGACGGGCTTCGCCCCCACACCCAGCGGCTGTGGCGCGAGCTCCCACTTTCGTCCAAGCGCCGGTTCCTCGAACACGCACGCGCCTGGTGGGACGTGCATCGGCATCGCATGGCGCCGGAAGTAGAGGTCCGGATCACCGAAGCGATCTACGGAGGCCAGCTCACCCCGATGGCCGCGAAGCTGATCTCGGCCGAGCCCGACCGGACAGGCGCGACCGTGAGTTACCGGCGACGCGGCGAGACCAAGCTCCATCGCATGCATGTCGGCGCCATCATCGACTGCACCGGCATCGTCAAGGATCCGCGCGCAACCGCCAATCCCGCGGTGCGCAGCCTGCTCGAGCTTGGCCTGGCGCGCGTCGATCCGCTCCGCATCGGCATAGAAACCGATCGCAATTGCGCAATCATCGGTCGCGACGGCGTGCCGTCACGCCGCTTGTATGCCGTCGGCCCGCTCACGCGCGCCGCGTTTTGGGAAATCAGCGCAATTCCCGACATCCGCAACCAATGCGCCGAGCTTGCCGCTCTGCTGGTTCGCGCCGACGAGGCGCGGCGACTCGCATCCCCCGCGCGCGTCTAGGGCTTCGGCTCTGATTGAATCAGAACCGAAACTCCAGCCTTTTGTTCTGACGCGCTCTCTTCACGCGAACCGGCGTCCACTTCGCTCGAAAACGCTCTAGCTGCTGCCGAAGCCGGCCGGAATGAACGCCGGCAGCTTCTCCTCGATGAAGTGCCTGACCTCCGGCGAGTTGAAGACCTGGATGAAGGCCTTCAGGCGCGGATCGTCCTTCTTGTCCGGCCGCGCGGTAAAGCGCAGCACGAGACCATCATCGACCGTGCGGTCGATCACCAGCGCCGATTTCGGATCACCGCCGGCCGGTATCAGATAGGTGATATTGACGAGCGCAAGCGTGACGTCGTCGAGCGAGCGGTAGGTCTGCGCCGGATCGAGCTCGACGATCTTCAGGTTCTTGGGATTCTCGATGATATCAAACCGGCTCACCGAAAAACCCTTGCCCGGCGCCAGCTTGATCAGGCCGGCGCGTTCGAGCAGGATCAAGCCACGCGCGCCGTTGAGCGGCTCGTTCGGGATCGCAACGCTGTCGCCGGACTTGATCTCGTCGAGCGACTTGATCTTCTTCGAGAACAGCCCGACGGGCGCGATCACGCCGACCTTGTCGACCTGGATCAGGTTGAAACCGCGCTGCTTGTTCTGGATCGCAAGATAGGTGGCGTGCTGGAACAGGTTGGCGTCGACATCGCCGCTGTTCACCACCTCGTTCAACGCGACCCAGTCCGACAACTCGACGATCTTGACGTCCTGCCCCTTGTCCTTGGCGAGCTTGGCGGCAAAGCCAGCCAGCTGACCGACCGGGCCGGCGCTGGTCGCGATCTTGAGAGGTTCGTCCGCAACGGCGGCGGCAGTCATGGCAAGCAGCACGCCAGCTGCCTGCGCCAGGCGCAATAATGTCTTCATGGTCTCGGTTTCAACTCCGTCTTCAGGGATCGATCAGGCCGCCTTGCGGCCGCTGCTTCCCGCCTCAGCCTCGGCCAATGCCTGGGTGAGGTCGGCAAGGATGTCGTCGGGATGCTCGATGCCGACCGAAAGCCTGATGTAGCCGGGGGTCACGCCTGCCGCGAGCTGCTCCGCGGCGCTCAGCTGCTGATGAGTGGTCGACGCCGGGTGGATCGCCAGCGAGCGCGCATCGCCGATATTGGCGACGTGATAAAACAGTTTCAGCGCATCGATGAAACGACGGCCGGCCTCGACGCCCCCTTTCAGCTCGAAGCCGACCAGCCCGCCATAGCCGCCCTTCAGATAGAGATCGGCGCGGCGCCGGTCCTCCCCGCTCTGCAGTCCGGGAAAGATCACATGCGAAACGGCGGGATGCCGTGCCAGGAAGTTCGCGACCTTGATCGCGTTCTCGTTGTGCTGACGCAACCGCAGCGGCAGGGTCTCGAGTCCCTGGATGAACTGAAATGCGTTCTGGGGAGCGACCGCGGCACCGAGATCGCGCAGCAGCTTCACGCGTGCGCGCAGGATGTAGGCGATCGGCCCGAGCGGCTTGGCTGCCTCGGTCCAGATCGCGCCGTGATAGGCATCGTCCGGCTGCGTCAGCAGCGGGAAGCGCTCGGCGTGCGCCGCCCAGTCGAAATTGCCGCCATCGATGATCGCACCGCCAATCGACGTGCCGTGGCCGCCGATATACTTTGTCGCGGAATAGACGACAATCGCCGCGCCGTGCTCGAACGGGCGCGCAATGAGCGGGACGGCGGTGTTGTCGAGAACGAGCGGCACGCCGAGCGAACGGCCGATGTCCGCGACTTCCCTGATCGGGAACACGTTGAGCTTCGGGTTCGGCAGCGTCTCGGCGAAGTAGGCCCGGGTCTTTGCATCGGTCGCCCGGCGGAAGTTTTCCGGATCGGCCGGATCGACGAAGCGAACCTCGATGCCGAACTGCTTCAGCGTCTGCGACAGCAGCGTCCAGGTGCCGCCGTACAGATCCGTCGATGAGACGATATTGTCGCCGGCTTGCGCGATGTTGAAGATCGCGTAGGCCGTCGCCGATTGGCCCGACGCCACGGCCAGCGCGCCAACGCCGCCTTCCAGCGCGGCCAGGCGCTCCTCGAATGCGTCAGCCGTCGGGTTCTTGATCCTGGTGTAGATCTGTCCGATCGCTTCCAGGGCGAACAGCCGCGATGCGTGATCGGTATCCTCGAATTGAAAGGACGTCGTTTGGTAGATCGGAACGGCGACGGCGCCGGTCGCCGGGTCGGACCGGTACGATCCGCCATGCAAGGCGAGCGTCTCGGCATTCTTGGTTTCGATCGGCATCTCGAAAATCTCCTGAAATCCGTGGACCCAGCATCAAAAGGCAAAGAATGATGCGCAGCAGCGTCCGCGACTGTCGAGACATCGGAGAAAATAGCGATGAGCGTGCTGGCGGCGCGTCTGATGGCGTCGCTAATTTTTCAGCCGTTGCGCCGATCGCGTAACATTTGTTTCACTGCGCCGCTGGTTTGAACGGCTCAGCGGAGCTGATAGGCCATCTGCTGATCGCGCCTGCAAATCGGTACGCAATGTCGCGCATGCCGTCATTTCGAATAGCACGACGAAGTCGAACAAACGAATCTCTGCTGCGCCAGATCGAAGACGAAGCACGATTTTGATCCTGTCTTTCCAAATAGAAAATAAAGCCGCGCAGCTGACGTGATAAATCACCTCTCAGTCCTCAATTGGCGGAATCGCGCGATGACCAGACCGAAGGAACTTCGCTTCAACGCGTTCAACATGATGGCGCCGAGCCACAACTGGGCCGGCCTCTGGTCGCATCCGCGCGACACCTCACTCAACTACAACTCGCTCGACTATTGGGTGGACTACGCCAGAACGGCCGAACGCGGCCTGCTCGACGGCATCTTCCTGGCCGACGTCTTTGGCATCTATGACGTCTACGACGGCAGTCCCGAGACCGCGCTACGCCACGCCGTTCAGTTGCCGAACGCCGAGCCGACCCTGGTCGTCTCCGCCATGGCTTACGCAACGACGCATCTCGGCTTCGGCGTCACGTCCAACCTCACCTACGAACATCCCTACCAGTTCGCCCGCCGCTTCTCGACGCTCGATCATCTCACTCGCGGCCGGATCGGCTGGAACATCGTCACCGGCTATCTCGATAGCGGCGCCCGCGGAATGGGTCTTGAGGCCAACCGCGCGCATGATGAACGCTACGAGGCGGCCGAAGAATTCCTCACGGCGGCCTACAAGCTGTGGGAAGGCAGCTGGGAGGACGGCGCGGTCCGCCGTGACCGGACAGCGCGCGTATTCACTGATCCGGCAAGGATCCACAATGTGCGGCACCAGGGACTTCATTACCGGGTCGACGGCATCCACCTCGCCGAACCCTCGCCACAGCGCACACCGTTGCTGTATCAGGCGGGAACCTCGAAGCGCGGCCGCGCCTTCGCGGCGAGGCACGCGGAGGCGATCTTCCTCAACGGCCAGACCAAGCCCATTCTGGCCCGCGCCGTACGCGAGATCAGGGAGGCGGCCAAGGCGTTCGGACGCGATCCCTATGATATCCGCCTGTTCGCCGGCGCGACCGTGATCGTTGCCCCGACACGCGCGGAGGCCAACGATCTGCTCGAGGAGTACGCAGGGTATGTCGATCAAGCCGGCCAGCTGGCCCTGCTCTCGGGCTGGACCGGCATCGATTTCTCGAACTATCGTCCCGATCAGGCGGTACAATATGTCGAGAGCAACGCGATCCAGTCGATGGTCGAGAATTTCACGTTGCGGAGCGATCGGCCGGTCAAGGTCGGCGATCTCGCGACGCTGAGCCGGGTCGGCGCACGCTCGCCATTCGTGGTCGGCTCACCCCAGGACGTGGCGGACGAGCTGATCGCCTGGGTCGACGAAACCGACGTCGACGGCTTCAACCTGTTCCGCCTCGTCGCGCCGGAATCGCTGACGTCATTCGTCGACCTCGTCGTGCCGGAATTGCAGTCACGCGGAGTCTACAAGACAGGCTATCGCGAAGGCACGCTCCGCGAGAAGCTGTTCCCCGGACGCGGTCCCTATCTTGACGCTACGCATCCCGGCGCCGGCTTCCGCCGCGCCTCGCCGACAGCGCGCACCGAGGCCGCTGAATAGATCAGCCTGGAAACCTCCCGGCGATGGGCGATCAACGCCCCTCACCAGGTTGCGATGTAGGTGCCCTTGAAGCGCTTCTCGAGGAATGCCTTGACCTCCTCGGAATGGTAGGCATCGATCAGCTGCTTGACCCAGGGCTTGGCCTTGTCCGCCTCGCGCACGGCAACGATGTTGACCCACGGGCCATCGACCGCCTCGCGGGCAATTGCATCGGTGGCGGGATTGAGCCCGGCCTGAACCGCATAATTGTTGTTGATCGAGACCAGATCGACATCTTGCAGGGAACGCGACAACTGCGCGGCATCAAGCTCGACGAAGCGCAGATGCTTCGGATTATCAGTGATGTCGGCAATGGTCGACGCAACGTCGTTGGGATCCTTGAGCTTGATCACGCCGTGCAGCGCAAGGATCATCAGGCCGCGCGCGCCATTGGAAGGATCGTTGGCGATCGCCACCCGCCCGCCATCCGGAAGATCGGCCAGCTTCCTGTATTTCAACGAGTAGACACCCTGCGGCGACGCAATCGTGTTGGCGACCTTGACGATCTTCCAGCCGGTCTTCGATATCTGGTTCTTCAAATAAGGCTCGTGCTGGAACGAATTGGCCTCGAGATCCCCGAGCGCGAGCGCCTGGTTCGGGATCACGTAGTCGGTGAATTCGACCACCTTGATGTCGAACCCATGGCCCGCAGCCACCTTCTTGACGACTTCGAGAATCTCGGCGTGTGGTCCGGCCGTGACGCCGACCCGGACCGTCTCGGCCCTCGCGGTGCCGACCAAGAGCGTTACCGCGGCAACCGCCGTCATCAGAATACGCATCATCTTCCCTCAGCAATTGGATCGACAACTACCAGCCGGGCAACACCGCGCCCTTGAACTTGGTCTGGACGAATTCCTTGATCTCCGGCGCGTGGTAGCTATCGACCAGGATCTTGACCCACGGCTTGTCCTTGTCGGCGGAGCGAACCGCGATCAGATTGACGTATGGCCCTTTCGGATCCTCGCGCAGGATCGGATCCTTGACCGGATCGAGACCGGCCTGCGTCGCATAGTTGGTGTTGATGACCGCCGCATCGACATCGTCGAGCGCCCGGGGCGCCTGGGCTGCGTCGACTTCGACGAATTTCAGCTTCCTGGGATTTTCGGTGATGTCGATAACAGTCGGCTTGAAGCCGACATCGCTCTTCAGCTTGATCGCGCCCTTGTCGCGCAGCAGAAGCAGCGCCCGGCCGCCGTTGGTCGGATCATTGGGAATTGAGACCTTGGCTCCGTCAGGAACGTCGGCCCAGCTCTTGTGCTTGCGCGAATAGACGCCGATCGGAAAATTGACCGTCAGTCCCACCTGCTCGATCTTGTAGCCGCGATCGGCTTTCTGGTTGTCCAGATAAGGCTGGTTCTGAAACGAGTTAGCCTGGATGTCGCCGGCGTCGAGCGCGGCGTTCGGAACGACATAGTCGGAGAACTCGATGAGCTGAAGCTCGAGCCCGCTCTTCGCCGCGATCGGTTTCACGGCCTCGAGGATTTGTGCATGCGGCCCGGGCGTCACGCCGATCTTGATCGTTTCTGCCGCGGCGGCGGTCGACCAGATCGCAACAACGCCTGCAAGAGCGAAAATGGATCGAAGCAACATATTGGTCTCCATGGAACTGAACTCGCTATCAAGCTCATCGCCCGCGCCGGGGACGAAATCAATGAAATGAGAATCCAAATTTTTTCCCATGACGAGTCGCCGCTGCTGTGGCCGCGATGAAAAGAGAATGGAGCCGGCCGGGCATATTGGCGCAGCGAGCGACTTATCTGCTGATGCCGGCTGCAACGCGCAGGCCAAAAATACTTTTCTCGCGGACTTCGCTTGCAGAGAAAATTGCACTCGTTCGGCCGAATTCTCCGCGATTGCCTCCGGCGCACCGATTGCACACAAATGGCAACAGATCGAACCGGCTAAGGACGACGTGCCATGCCCATCTTTGCCCGCCCCATCCCGCCAGCGCAGGCTGCATCATCGGCGACTGCGATGTCGCGCCGTCTTGCTGTCGCCGCCATCGGGCTGCTTGCGATGACCTCGCTGGTTCGGCCTGCGGCGGTCGAGGAAATCCGGATCGGCTACCAGAAATCGTCGACGCTGACCGCGATCCTGAAGACCAACGGCGCGTTGGAGAAGGCGTTGGCGCCGCTCGGCATCACCGTGTCATGGCACGAGTTCACCAGCGGCTTGCCGCTGCTCGAAGCCATCAATGCCGGCAGCATCGATTTCGGAGCCGACGTCGCCGACACCGTGCCGATCTTCGCCCAGGCCGCTGGCGCCAAGCTCGCTTACGTCGCCGAGGAAGCCTCTTCTCCATCGGCGCAGGCGATCCTGGTGCCGAAGGAATCCGCGATCAAGTCGCCGGCCGATCTCAAGGGCAAGAAGGTCGCGGTCACCAAGGGCGCGGGCAGCCACTTCCTGCTGCTTGCGGTACTTGCCAAGGCCGGACTGTCCTTCAAGGACATCACGCCGGCCTATCTGACGCCGGCCGATGGCCGCGCGGCGTTCGTCAGCGGCAATGTCGATGCCTGGGTCGCTTGGGATCCGTTCCTCAGCAGCGCGCAACGGCAGTCCGGCGCGCGCATCCTGACCGACGGCAGCGGCGGCCTCGCAAGCTACAAGCGCTACTATCTCGCCTCGGCCGCGTTCGCCGAAAAGCGGGCCGATGCACTGAATATCATCCTTGCCAAGCTGGTCGAAACCGGCACCTGGGTCAAAGCCAATCCGAACGAGGCCGCGGCGCTGCTCGCCGGCCTGTGGGGCATCGACGCCGCCACGGTGGAGGAGGCCAACAGCCATCGCTCCTACAAGGTCGGCGTGGTCACCGCGGCCGGCCTTTCCGAGCAGCAGAAGATCGCCGATATCTTCACGGCCGAAGGTCTGCTGCCACGCAAGGTCGATACCGGCGACGTCAAGATCTTGGCGCCGAAGGGATCGTGACGCCGCCGCACCTTCAGCGGTGGCGCAGCCGGCGATTGACGCGGCGCGCCAGGTAGTCGCCGGCGGTCTGGACGGTCTGAACCAGCGCGATCAGAACGACGACGACCGCCAGCATCATTTCGGGCATGAAGCGCTGATAGCCGTAGCGAATGCCGAGGTCGCCGAGGCCGCCGCCTCCGACGGCCCCGACCATTGCAGAGTAGCCAAGCAGGCTGACCACCGCGAGCGTCAGGGCCAGCACCAGGCCCGGCAAAGCCTCCGGGATCAGGACCTTGAACACGATCTGCAACGGGCTTGCACCGAACGAGGACGCCGTCTCGATCAGACCGGCATCGACCTCGCGGATCGCCGCCTCGACCAGACGGGCGATGAACGGCGTTGCCGCGATGGTGAGCGGCACAATTGCCGCGCCCGATCCGATCGAGGTGC
This sequence comes from Bradyrhizobium ferriligni, assembly GCF_056837965.1. Taxonomy (NCBI): domain Bacteria; kingdom Pseudomonadati; phylum Pseudomonadota; class Alphaproteobacteria; order Hyphomicrobiales; family Nitrobacteraceae; genus Bradyrhizobium; species Bradyrhizobium ferriligni. Next base: position 133,081 of record NZ_JBXEJO010000001.1, on the reverse strand, counting down.
CGGCAATCAGCCGCGTGAAAGGAATAATCGCAACCACCAGGATGATGAACGGCGTCGAGCGGGCCGCATTGACGATCACGCCGAGCACGCCATTGGCTGACGGCGCGGCGAACAGCTCCCCTTTCCGGCTGGTCGCCAGGAAGACGCCAAGCGGAAGGCCCAGCGCGGTCGCAACCAGCGCGGCCACCGAGACCATGAACAGGCTCTCGCCCGTGGCCTGAACGATCAGGTTGATGAGTTCACGCGACATAGCCGAGACGCTCCACCAGAATGTCATGCTGAGAAAGATAGGCCAGGGCCTGCCTGGCCACGGCTTCACCGCCGGGGATGCCGAGGATCAGCGAACCCACGTGCTGGCCGCCGATCTCGTCGATGCGGGCCGACAACAGCGCCACGTCATGGGACAGTTCGCGCGAAAGCCGCGCCACCACGGTGTCGCCGGCTTCGGTGCCGCGCACCTGCACGCGAAGGACCGCCTGCCCGCCTGCAACCGGTTGCGGCGAAAGGCGGCTCGCCAGCGAGACCGGAACACTGTCCCCGATCACCTCGGAAAGGAACGCCTGCGTGACTGGATGCCGGGGATGCGTGAAGATTTCCGCGACATGACCTCGCTCGACGACCTGGCCGCCGTCGATCACCGCAACCTCCTTGGCGAGCTGGCGGACAACGGACATCTCGTGGGTGATCAGCACGATCGTGACTCCGAGCTCGCGATTGATGTTGGCCAGCAAGTCCAGGATCGCACGCGTGGTCTGCGGATCGAGCGCCGACGTCGCCTCGTCGGACAGCAGCACATTCGGCCGTGTCGCCAGCGCGCGGGCGATGCCGATGCGCTGCTTCTGGCCACCGGACAATTCCGATGGATAGCGATCGTACTTGTCGGCAATGCCGACGAGCTCGAGCAGCTCTGCCACGCGGACGGCGATATCAGCCCTGGACCAGCCGGCGATCTCGAGCGGCAAGGCGATGTTGTCCGCCGCCGTCCGCGACGACAACAGGTTGAAGTGCTGGAAGATCATGCCGATCGAGCGCTGCGCCAGGCGGAGCTCGCGGCCGGCAAGCACCGAGATCTCGCTGTTGTCGACGACGACGCGGCCGCTCGACGGCTTCTCAAGCCCGTTGATGAGGCGAACGAGGCTCGATTTGCCGGCGCCGGAGCGACCGATCACGCCGGTGATCGAGCCGCGCGGAATCGCGAAGTCGATCGCCTGCAGGGCATGGACGCTCGGCTTGTCGCGATAGGCCGGATAGACTTTCGAGACCGCTTCGAAGCGGATCATGGCATCGCTCGCGTTCGGAGCGAGCGGAATGGGCGGCAGCGGCGCAACAGGCTGCGCCGTCGTCAGGGATTGATGTACATTCATTCGGTCGGTCCAATTGGGAAATGGCTTCGGTCGCCGGGCGCAGCCCGGGCTCAATGACCAAAGAGCAGATAGCTGCGGTCGATGCCGCGGAGATCGCGCGTCTCGTCGGTCCAGCCGACCGCGCGGCGGTAACTGCCCAACGCGGCAGTCTGCCGCAGCGCGACCACATCGGTCGGGCGAGGCTCCTCCGCATAAGGCGACACGTAAAGCGCGTCCTCGGGACAATACAGTTCGCAGAGGAAACAGGTCTGGCAATCGCCCTGACGGGCGATCACCGGAATCCCCTCCGTCTTGTCGAAGACATTGGTGGGGCAGACATTCACGCAGATGTCGCAGGACGTGCAGCGCTCGGCGTCGATCACCTCGATCATTCCGCGGCCTCTGCATAGCTGGCCTCGGCATGCGGCCGCACCGTGGTCCAGACCTCGTCGAGGCCGCCGCTCGTCACGTAATGGCGTTGGCGGTCGTCCTGATCGGGATAGTCGTCGCGGCGATGCATGCCGCGGCTTTCGTTCCGCGCCAGCGCGCTGCGGTACATCCAGCGCGACGTCGCCAGCATGGCCGCGCTCTCGCGGGCGCGCAGCAGATCGTCTTTGCTCGCCGCATCGGCCGCCGAGGCGTCGGACCATTCCGCATCGAGCCGCGCCAGCGCGCCTTCGAGACGCGAGGCGTGCCGGAAATAGTTCAGCTCATACGGATAGACCTCGTCCCGGACCGCCTTTGCCAGCACGGCCGGCTCAAACGCGCGATCCGCTCTGCTTCGAAACGCAACGGTTCCGGCTGACGCCAGCCGTCGCTGGCGTGCCGGGCCCAGCTGCCTTGCATAGCCGGCAGCGCCCCATCCGGCCCAGGTCCCCGATGACATCGCCCAGGCAGCGTTGTGGCTACCGCCGCCGGTGAAGCCGCCGCAGATCAATTCGCGCGCCGCTGCATCACCGGCGGCGTAGAGTCCCGGCACGCTGGTGGCGCAGCTGTCGTCGACAATGCGAAGGCCGCCGGTGCCGCGCACGGTGCCTTCGAGCCGCAAGGTGACGGGGAAACGCTCCCTGAAGGGATCGATGTCGGTGCGATCGAACGGCAGGAAGAAATTAGGTTGCGACGCGCGCATGTGACGCTGCACGTCGTCGTCGGCCTTGTCGAGGCGGGCATAGACCGGTCCCTGAAGCAGCGCGCGCGCAATCGCCGATCGCCCGCCCTTGGACGCCGCACCGGGAACGACGCTGCCGTCCTCATAGCTGAAGGTCGCCCAGCCATAAAACAGCGTCTTGGTCACGGAGCCGAACGCCGGCGAGATCGCGTAGGGGTTGGAGAATTCCATGCTGCTGAACTCGGCCCCGACCTCCGCGGCCATCAGATAGCCGTCCCCGGTCAGCACGTTCGATCCCAGCGTCTTGCTCAGGAACGCGCAGCCGCCGGTCGCGATGACGACGGCCTTGGCGCGCACGATCCAGCGATCGTGCTTCTGGCGGCGCAAGCCGCTGGCTCCCGCAACCAAGCCGTCGTCATCCACCAGCAGTTCGAGGGCCGGACTGTGATCGAGAATGGTGACGCCGGCCTGCTTGGTGCGCTTGCGCATCAGGCGCATGTATTCCGGCCCTTGCAGCGAGTTGCGCTGCGACTTGCCACTGTCGTCGACAGGGTAAGGGTAACCCCAGGCTGCCAGACGATTGCTGTCCTCGTAGGTCTGGTCGAGCACGCGCGCCATCCAGCGGCGATCCTGCAGGTGCCCGCCCATCTTTTCGCGATTGGCCATCGCCGCCTCGCGCAGCGCCGGCTTGGGATCGACATACCAGACGCCGGTGCCGGCAGCCGCGGTGGCACCCGACGTGCCGCAAAATCCCTTGTCGGCGAGCACGACGCGCGCGCCGCGCTCGGCTGCGCTCACCGCAGCCCACGTGCCTGCCGGCCCGCCGCCGATCACCAGCACGTCAGCGTCGAATTCGACCGAGCCGCCTGGCGCGGTTCGCTGTTCGGCGCGTCGCTCGTGGACTGTCATGGGTCAGTTCTCCGGGCGGCACCGATTGCTTGCAACGCGCCGCAACAGCATCGTTACGCGCGCAGGCTGCTCTGGCAATTTCAGATATTTGCGCAGACTTGGACGAAGCTTCCCCTGCCGCTGTGCGCCGAAGAATATTCATGCGGCGACGGACAGGACGTTCCGTTCATCGCAGAGGATCGACACGGGATTTGTCTGCAGATCGCACGGGAGAGACGGATATTTCTTTTTGCATGGACGCGCCGGCCATTCGTTTTCATGCGGCCAGACAGGCGATACTTCGTGAATCGTCTCACCTCAATGCGTGGCAGCCATGTCCGATCGTCAACTTCACCTCAATGTCAACCTGCTGCACTCCGGCGTATACGCGTCGGCGTGGCGGCTGCCCGAAAGCGATCCTCGCGCCTGCTTCGACGTCGGCCATTATGTGCGCGTGGCTGAGATCGCCGAGCGCGGCAAGCTCGATGCGATCTTCCTTGCCGACACGCCGGCCATCACCGACCGCATCGACTACCGCTCCTTCATGTCGATGGAACCGACGATCGTGCTGGCGTCGGTGGCCGCGGCGACCAGCCATGTCGGGCTGATCGCGACCGCCTCGACCACCTACAACGAGCCCTACAACATCGCGCGCCGCTTCGCGACCCTGGACCTGGCGAGCGGCGGCCGCGCCGGCTGGAATGCGGTAACCACGGCCGACGCGTCGGCCAGCCGAAATTTCGGCCTCGGCAACGTGCTGGAGCACAAGGCCCGCTACGAGCGCGCCAAGGAGTTCGCCGAGGTCGTCCACGCACTGTGGGACAGTTGGGAGGACGACGCCTTCGTCGGCGACAAGTCCTCGGCGCGATTTGTCGATACGTCGAAGGTTCATCCGATCGCGCATCGCGGCGCCCATTACTCCGTGGCCGGTCCGCTCAACGTGCCGCGTTCACCGCAGGGCCGCCCGGTGACCGTGCAGGCCGGCGGCTCGAGCGACGGCCGTGACCTCGCCGCCGCGCAGGCCGAAGCCGTGTTCACGCTGGCCCAGACGATCGAGGAAGGCGTCGCCTATGCGCGCGACCTGCGCGCCCGCGCCGCGGCCTACGGTCGCGCCGGTGACTCCATCGTCATCCTGCCGGGCCTTGCCACCGTGATCGGCAGCACTGAAGCCGAGGCGAAACGGCGGCAGGATGAGCTGTGGGAGCTGGTTCCGATCGAGTACAGCCTCGCGCGTCTCGCCGGCACATTGCAGGTCGATCCTGCGATCCTAGAGCTCGACAAGCCGTTACCCGATCCACTGCCACTGCCGGCCAACGCCAACCACACCATGTTCCAGGGCACGGTGAACCTTGCGCGCCGCGGCAACCTCACCGTCCGGCAATTGTTGCGGGCACTCGGCGGCGGGGTCGGACACCGGATCATCGTCGGCACGCCCGAGCAGATCGCCAACGACATCGAGGCCTGGTTCAGGGCTGGCGCGGCCGACGGATTCAATCTGATGCCCGACGTGTTGCCGACGGGGCTCGAAATCTTCGTCGACAGCGTGGTGCCGATCCTGCAGCGCCGTGGTCTGTTCCGAACCAATTACGCCGGCACCACCTTGCGTGAGCATTTTGGCTTGCCTCGGCCGATCAGCCGCTTTGCGCGTCAGACGGAAACCGCCGCAACCGCGTGACGCAGCTACCGCGAACCCGCCAGCAGTGCTCGGGTATCATTTGCAAAAGATGACGCTGCGCGGACGCGCGGGATGATCTCCTTCGCAAAGCGCTCCATCTCGGCCTCGAAAGGCTGGAACTGCAGCATGAACAACTCGATGCCCGCGGCATGGAACGCCCCGATCCGGGCGGCCACGTCATCATAGCTGCCGACCAGCCCGGCAGCGGTGCCGCCGTTGCTGCCGACCCGCTCCGACTTCTGCATGGTCTGCATCATCACGACCTTCGGATCGGTGTTCTGCCGCTGGACCGCCTTCATCGAGGCGTCCTTCCGCGACAGCTCCAGCAGCCGCTCATAGGCGGCCTGGGCCTCGGCCTGCGTCTGGCGCGCGATCACGAAGGCGGACAGCCCGAAGCGAAGCGGCGCCGAGGTCCGTGGCCGCGCCGTCACGTCGGCAATGAGGCCCGCGACATCCTCGAGCGGCTGACCGTTGATGAACCAGACGTCGCCATGGTCGGCGACCAAAGCACGCGCCGGCTCGGACTCGCCGCCGACATAGATCAATGGTCGCGGTCGGTAGAGGCTCGTCGGCCGCAACAGATAGTCGCGGACGTCGAAATGTTCGCCCTTGTAGGTCAACCGCTCGCCCTGCATCAGGCGCGAGACAATCGTGATCCACTCGCGGCCATAGGCGTAACGGGCATCATGCTCGGCAAAGCCGATGCCGGCCTTGTCGAGCTCGGGCCGGTTCCAGGCATTGACCAGGTTGATCGCGAAGCGTCCGCGGCTGATGTTCTCGATCCCGAGTGCGAGCTTGGCGAGAACCACCGGGTGGTAGAGATAGGGCTTGATGGCCGCGATGATCTCGATCCGGCTGGTCAATGCCGCAACGGCCGCCGCCGCGCTCCAGGCCTCGAGCTGATCGAAATCCTCCTGATGCGGATTGATGGTGTGCTGCGCGATCAGCGTGGAATCGTAGCCCAGCGCTTCGGCGGCAAGCACGAGGTCGCGATTGCGCTCCCACGATGCGTCATACGGCTCCTTCGGATCCTGATAGGCCGCGCGCGAACCATGGACCAGCGCCCAGATGCCAAAGCGAAGCGGTCGTGTCGACATTCTGTCTCTCCGATTTCCCTGACGTTACGTCGGCGTGTTTTCAAAGAAGCACGGCGGCAGATCAAGCAGCGGCGCATCAAAAGATTATCCTTGCCGCGCGGCGCGCGCCGATAAACCAGAAAACTCCGGACGCAGCGACAATTGGAATACGGCTCTATTTCTGTTCGAGAAAATTCGTGGGACAGTTTGCGTCGCATGAGCCGCGCGCCCTTTCGAACGACGACGAACCGTCGATCGAGAGAACGGCAGACCATGCCGCGCGCGATCAATGACGTCCGCGCGCCGTGTTGGATGAGGACCGAACAGACTTGAGCAACCTCGAACAGGCTGCGCCATCAATCGCGTTTGATTCAACGCCGCGCAGCGATCAACCCGCCTCGCCGTCCCGGAAGCCACGAGTAGAGATCGGCCGGCGCGGCATGCTGCTGCTGTCGTGGCTCGCCCCGGTCGTGCTTCTGATCGTCTGGGAATTGCTGGCGCAGGCCGGCTGGCTCTCGCTGCAGGTGCTACCGGCACCGAGCAAGGTCGTCCGGACGGCATTCAAGCTGGCGACGTCCGGAAGCCTGCTGAACGACCTCGGCGTCAGCCTGCTGCGCGCAACGGCCGGTTTTGCGATCGGCGGCAGCGTCGGGTTCGCGCTCGGCATCCTCGTGGGCTTCTCACGAATCGCGGAAGCCGCGATCGACCGCAGCATCCAGATGATCCGCGCGATCCCGTTTCTCGCCGCGCTGCCGCTGGTGATCGTCTGGCTCGGCGTCGGCGAAGCCCAGAAGATCTTCCTGGTCGCGCTCGGCGTTGCCTTCCCGATCTACATCAACACCACGCTGGGTATCCGGCAGGTCGACCCGAAGCTGCTCGAGCTCGGCCGCGTCCAGGGCCTCGGAACGCTCGCGCTGATCCGGCGCGTCATCCTGCCCGGCGCCCTGCCCTCGATCCTGACCGGTGTGCGCTATGCGCTGGCGACCGCGTGGCTGGCACTGGTGGTCGCGGAGACCATCGGCGCCCAGTCCGGCATCGGCTTTCTCGCCATGGATGCGCGCGAGTTCCTGCGCACCGACGTGATCGTGCTGACGATCGTGATCTATGCGCTGATCGGTGTCGCTGCCGACGGCATCGCACGCGCCCTGGAGCGACGGCTATTGGCCTGGCATCCGAACTATGGAGGCGCGCGATGACGCTGCACGCCGTGCCCTCACCGGCCGCGATTGCGCCGGCCGTCGTGGTGACGGGACTACATCGCGCCTATGGCAGCCGCGTGGTGATCGAGAACCTCAACCTGCGCATCGAGCGCGGCGAGTTCGTCGTCCTGCTCGGCGAAAGCGGGTGCGGCAAGACCACGCTGCTGCGGGCGCTGGCCGGCCTCGATGCGATCGACGGCGGGCGCATCACGGCACCACGGCGTCCGGCCGTCGTTTTCCAGGAGCACCGCTTGCTGCCGTGGGACAGTCTGTGGCGCAACGTCTCGCTCGGCCTCAATGCGAGCGACGCCCGTCAGCGCGCCGCCACCGCGCTCACCGAGGTCGGACTCGGCGGCCGTCTCGATGACTGGCCGCGCAACCTCTCGGGCGGACAGGCGCAGCGCGTGGCGCTGGCGCGCGCGCTGGTGCAGGAGCCCGAGCTGCTCCTGCTCGACGAGCCCTTTGCCGCGCTCGACGCGCTGACCCGCATTCGAATGCACGATCTGGTGCGCGAACTGGTCGCCGTCCATCGGCCCGGCGTTCTCCTGGTCACCCACGACGTCGACGAGGCGATCGCGCTCGCCGACCGCGTCCTGGTGATGCGTGAGGGCCGGATCGCGTTCGAGCATCGCATGAAACGTAACGGCGCAGCGCCGATCGCCCGCACCGACCTGCTGGCGGAGCTCGGCGTCGGCACCTCTCACCCCATTCCTGCCTGAGGACCATTCGATGTCTATCCCACGGTTCACCAACCCCACCCGTCGCAGCTTCCTTGGCGGTGCCGCCCTCGGCATCGGCGCGCTTGCCGGCTTTGACCTGTCCGAGCCGGCGCATGCGGCGACCGGCCGCGTCACCGACACTGTACGTCTGACCTGGGGTTTGAGCGGCCTCAATCTGATCGCCAAGGAGCGCGGCGAGTTCGAGAAGCTGCTGGCCAGGGACGGCATCAAGGTCGAGTGGCTCGGGCCGTTCCCCAATCATGCACCGACGCTGCAGGCTGTGACCGGCGGCAGCGCCGATTTCAGCTTCGGCGGCAGCACGACGCCGGCACTCGCCGCGATCATCGCCGGCTCGCCGCTGGTGTTCACGCAATTCGTGGTCTACGAGCCGCGCACCACTGCGATCATCGCGCGGGATGACTCCGGCATAAACAAGGTCGAGGATCTCGTCGGCAAGTCGGTTGCGGTGAACCGTTCGGGTCTCGGCGAATTTCTGCTGGTTGCGGCGCTCGAGAAGCACAAGGTCGACCGCTCCAAGGTGACGTTCGTCTATCTTAACCCGCCGGACGCAGCGCCGGCGCTGGCCTCCGGGAAGGTTGACGCCTGGTCGATGTGGAGCCCGGGCGTCGACATCGCGCGGCTCGAATACAAGGCGCACGACATCTTCCTGGAAGGTCGCGATCTCGAGTTCCAGATCGACTACACGTCCTACCTGACCACCCGAAAATTCGCGACCGACAATCCTGCGCTGGTTCGGGCCGTCAACGATGCCTTCCGCGCCGAGGGCAAGTGGATCTCCGCGAACAGCAAGGATGCCGAATACATCGCGCAAAAGGCCGGCAAATACAGCGACCAGGTCCGCGACCAGTTCATCGCATTGAACCGGCAGTATCGCTACTTCGCCGCCAACGACGAAAACTTCCTCGCCGAGCTGCAACGGGCCGCCGACTGGCTGGTCGCGCGCAAGGTGCTCCCGGAGCCGATCAAGGTCACCGACCATTTGGCCCAGGTCTGATCCACAACCGTCCGACTAATCAACGCGCTTCGAGTGACACCAATGAACAAGCCCTTATCCGCTACCTCGCTGGAGCCTTCCGACCGCCTCCGCAGCCACGCGCCCGATATCGACGCGCTGCTTGGCCGCATCGCGGAAGGCGCCGCCGACCGCGAACGCGAGCGCGTCCTGCCGTTCGCGCAAGTCGATCTCATTCGCAAGGCCCGCCTCGGCGCGTTGCGGCTTCCGACCGAAGCCGGCGGTGCCGGCCTGTCGATTCGTGCATTGTTCAAGATCGTCATCGGTCTCGGCGAAGCAGACGCCAATGTCGCGCATATCTTGCGCAACCATTTCAGCGTCGTCGAACGCCTGGTGCGCCGGCCGAAGGACGATCAGCACAGGCAGTGGCAGAAGGCAGTCGCCGACGGCGCGATCATCGGGCTTGCGGCGACCGAGCTCGACACGCCCAAGGTCGGCAACGTCACGCCGAACACGACACTCACTTCCGACTGCGACGACTTTTTGCTCAACGGCACGAAATACTACAGCACCGGCACGCTGTATTCGGACTACGTCCTCGTTCGCACCGCCGACGCATCCGCCACCAATGCCGCCGTGCTGATTCCGGTCAACCGCGAAGGCATTGAGCTCATCGATGACTGGGACGGCCTCGGGCAACGGTTGACGGCGACCGGCACCACTCACTTCCGTAACGTGCGCGTCAAGCGCCAGGAGGTCGTGTTCGATGCACCGGACACCGGCTATGGCATTCCCTACTCCAACACATTTGCCCAGCTGTTCCTGACCGCGATCAATGCCGGCATCGCGCGCGCCGTGCTGCGCGACGCCAGCGCCTTGGTGCGGACCCGCAAGCGGACGTTCTATTACGCGCCGAGCGAAATTCCGGCGGACGACCCGCTGCTGCAACAGACCGTCGGCCAGATCGCCAGCGGCGCATTCGCCGCCGAGACCGTGGTGCTTGCCGCCGCGGAGGCGCTCGATGCCGCCACAGACGTTTTCGATGCAGGCAACGAAAACGCCGTCGATGCCGCGCACAAGGCGGCGCTGCTGTCGGCCAAGGCCAAGATCGTTGCGGACGAATTCGCGATCCGGAGCGGCAGCCTGCTGTTCGACGTCGGCGGTGCATCGGCCACCAAGAAGGCGACCAATTTCGACCGCCACTGGCGCAACGCGCGCACGCTGGCGTCGCACAATCCAAACACCTTCAAGGCGCGCTCGATCGGACAATACGAGATCAGCGGCACGCCGCTACCCGCCAAGGGCTTCTTCTAGAGCCCCGCTCCGATCGAATCGGAACGGAGCTCTGGATTGTTGTTTTGATGCGTTTTCTTCACGCGAACCGGTATCCACTTCGCTCGAAAACGCTCTGGCGAGGTCCAATCCGGCGAGGCAATGCAAGGGAGAATCCCGATGAGCAAGCCGGATATTCATCTTGTGGACGCCGACCACGAGATCGAGCGTCAATTTCGCCTTGTCATGCGCCGCCTCCCGGGCGGCGTTTGCATCATCACCGCAGGACAGGGTGAGGACATCACCGGCATGACGGTGACCTCGCTGACGTCGCTCAGCGCCAGCCCACCCCGGTTGCTGGTCAGCATCAACCGGCAGGCGTCGTCCTTCGCGCCGATCGCCCGCCATCGGCTGTTCGGTGTCAACATCCTCGGCTCCGACCAGCAGGCCCTGGCCGAGCGCTTCAGCAATGGCCGGCTGAAGGGCAGAGAACGCTTCGAGGGCACCGACTGGACCCATGGAGCCTCGGGCGTGCCGTTGCTGCAGCGGTCGCTTGCGATGATCGAATGCCAGGTCGAGGAGATCATCGAGCGGCATTCCCATGGCATCATCGTGGGCCGCCTCGCCAGCATGGAATTGTCGCATCGGCTGTCCGGCCTCACTTACTGGAACGGACAGTATGTCCAGATCGATCACGAAGCCGATCTCGACCTATTGGCCGAAGTCAGCATTCCTCTGGCGCATGTCCGTTAGAACAGAGAAAGGGTGCAGCATGAAACGCGAATTGCCGCCAGCATCGCCTCCGTCAACGGCCGGCGCGGTCAGCAGACCACCAGGCCGCTGGCAGCTCGACCGGATCGTGGCCGAGTTGCGCACGTCGCGGGAGGAGACCCACAGCATCCGGCAAGACGGCGAGGCTCGCCGTGCCCCCTCGCGCGACGCGCTGGAGGCGATCCTCGACGGCCTCACCGAGGCGCTGTTCCCGCGTCACTACGGCCAATCGGACCTCGACGGCGAGAATATCGACTATTTCGTCGGCAATACGCTGAGCACAGCATTGGATTCGCTCGGCGCGCAGATCCATCGCGGCGCGCTGTTCGTTGGCGACGAGCTGGAGCCCGGCTTTGTGCATGAGGAGGCGATCGAGCTGACACGCGCATTCGCCACCCAACTGCCGTCGGTCCGCGGATTTCTGATCAACGATCTGCGCGCTGCATTCGTTGGCGACCCGGCGACGCGGAATTTTCCCGAGATCCTGATCGGCTATCCCGGGATGACCGCCATCATCCAGCATCGCCTTGCGCATCTGCTCTACCAGATCGGCGCGCGGCTGGTGGCTCGCCTGATGTCGGAGATTGCCCACACAAGGACCGGCATCGATATCCATCCCGGCGCCCGGATCGGCTCCGGATTCTTCATCGATCACGGAACCGGCGTCGTGATCGGCGAAACCGCCATCATCGGCAACAACGTCCGGGTCTATCAGGCCGTCACGCTCGGCGCGCGGCATTTCCCGACCGACGACGAGGGCCATGTGATCAAGGGCGACGCCCGCCATCCGATCGTCGAGGATGACGTCGTGATCTACGCCGGCGCAACCATACTCGGCCGGATCACGATCGGCCGCGGGTCGACCATCGGCGGCAACGTCTGGCTGACCAAGGACGTGCCGCCGAACAGCATTGTGACGCAGGCCACCGCACGAAACAGTCCGAGCGGCGCCTGAACCACGATCTCACGCGGCAACCTGTGCCTTCCATCGCATCAAGCGTCGTTCTAGCGCCTCCAGGACGGCATTGAATGCCAGCCCGATCGCGGTGATCCCGATGATGCCGAAATACATCTGCGGGATCAGGAAGCTGTACTGGCTGTTGATGATGAGATAGCCGAGACCGGCCTTGGCGCCGACCATCTCGGATGCGACCAGCACCAGCATGGCTGACGCACTGGCGAGGCGAATGCCGACAAAGATCGTCGGCAGCGCCGCCGGAAGGATCACCTTGCGGAACAGCTGCTGCGCGGTCGCGCCCATGGTCCGCGCGGACTTGATCAAGAGCGGATCGACCTGCTTCACCGCGGCGATGGTGTTGAGCAGCAGCGGCCAGGCGCAGCTATAGACCACCATCGTGACCTTCGAGAGCTCACCGATGCCGAGCAGCAGGATGAACACCGGCAACAGCGCAAGCGGCGCGGTATTGCGGCAGATCTCGATGAACTGGTTCAGGAGATCGCCGAGCCTTGTGTACCAGCCGACGGCCAGCCCGAGCGGGACGAACAGCACGACCGACACCAGAAACCCGCTCAGGGCGCGGAGCAGGCTCGCGGAGGCGTCGTCATAGAGCTCGCCGGTTTGCGCGAGCTGCCAGCCTGCGGCGATAACGTCAGAGAAGGGCGGCAGGAACACCGCGTCGATCAAGCCGAGCCTGGGCGCGGCCTCCCAGATCGCCAGAAGGGCGATCAGCAGCAGGGAGCGGCGCCCGAAAGCTGCCAGACCGCGGGTCGCGGCGCGGACCGCGCTCACCAGCGGTGACCGCGCCGCCGGCGTGTGCTCGTCTCGCCGCCCATGCGCGAGCTCCAGCAATGTCAGCATCTCTAGGCTAGACATGAGCGACTTCCTTCACTTCACGGTCGACACGGCCTGCGCTGACCCTGCCCGCCGATTGCCCCTGCTGCGCCTTCTGCACTTCCTCGCGGAGCAGGCTCCAGATCTCATGGCGCACGCGACCGAATTCCGGCAACGAGCGCACATCCTCGGCTTCGCTGCGCAAGGCCGCGGGGATGTCGACAATCTGTTTGATCCGGCCCGGACGCGACGTCATGACCGCCACGCGCTGACCGAGCACAACGGCCTCGTCGATGCCATGAGTGATGAAGATGATGGTCTTGCCGGTGGCACGCCAGATCCGCAGCAGCTCGCCTTGCAGCGTTTCGCGCGTCTGGGCATCGAGCGCGGCGAACGGCTCGTCCATCAGCAGCACCTCCGGATCATAGGCAAGGCTGCGCGCGATCGCGACGCGCTGCTTCATGCCGCCGGAGAGCTCATGCGGATAACGGTCAGCAAAACCCGATAACCCGACCAGGTCGAGGAAGTGCCGCGCGATCTCACGGCGTTGTTTCGGCTTGAGGCCGGCGATATCGAGCCCGAACTCCACATTCTGCGCGGCGGTGCGCCACGGAAACAGCGCGTATTGCTGGAACACGACGCCACGGTCGCGCCCGGGTCCGACGATCGGCCGGCCATCGAGCAGGATGCGGCCGCTGGTCGGCGTCGCAAGCCCGCCGAGCAGATCGAGCAATGTCGACTTGCCGCAACCGCTTGGACCGACCAGGGCCAGGAATTCGCCGGCGCGCACGTCGAACGTGATGTCCTCGAGCGCGGTGAAGCGGCCCGCTGGCCGGCCTCCCTCGCCTCGGGTGACGAACTCCTTGCGGACCTTGTCAAAACTGATCTTGACCGACGTCATCGCGCCTCCGCCGTCTTTCCGGGACGGAAATAGTTGAACTCGTTGGTGTAGGTGTCCGAAGCCTTGATCTGGCCCGGCTTGAGCAGGCCGTCCTTGACCAGCCAGTCGATCCAGACCTGCAGCTCGGCATCCGAGATCACACCGCCCTTGGACGCGACGCCGGTGCTCTTCCAGTACTTGATCGAGGAGGCATCCTCGTTGCGCTTGCGCTCCGCGATGATCCGGTCGAAGCGGGCCCGCACTTCATCGGGCGGCGTTGTCTGCGCCCACTGAATGGCCCGCGAGATACCCTCAACCAGCTTGCGAGCGGTGTTCGGATTGTCCTTGATGAACTTCTCCCGCAGCACATAGGCACCGCCGGTGAATTGTCCGAACAGATCGGTATCGTTGAAGAGCGAACGGATTCCACCACGCTCCAGCGCCTTGTCGCGCAACACGCCGCTGAGCGCGCTCACCTCGACCTGCCCTTGCCGCAGCGCCTGCTCGCCGGTGACGGGTGGGACCGCCACCAATGTCACCTGCTTGGCCTCGCCGGCGCCAAGGCCGTTCCGCGCCAGATACTCACGCAGCACGAACTCCAGATGGGCGCCAAGCGTATTGACCGCGACCTTCTTGCCGATCAGGTCGCGGGCCGTCTTGATCGGGCTGTCGTCCTTCACATAGTAGCCGTAATAGGTGTTCGCGTCGGAACCGTAGTAGCCGACCACCGCCTTGATCGGCGCCTTGGCCGCGATCAGCTTGATAATCGCGCCATAGAAAGCGCCGCCGACGTCGATGTCGCCGGTGACGACGGTCTGGATGTCCTGCGGTCCGCTGATGGTGTTGCCGACCCATTTGAGCTTGAGGGGCGCGAGGTAGCCGAGGTCCCCGGCGAGCTCGGTGAACGTCACCTGCCCGGCCCAGCCCTGATAGCGGATCTCGGTCTTCTCGAGCGGTGGCTCGGCGAAGGCCGGAGCGATCAGGCCCGCCGCAAAGGCGCCGGCCAGCAGCAATCGCGCCGCCCGGCGCGCGGCGGCTCGCCGCGCGCGCAGAATTCGAATGATGGTATTCATCGTGTTGCTCCAATAGGCGACAAACTCAGGCGGCCTTCGCCGCCTGCTGCTTCGGCGATTTGATCCGCGTCACGCTGTGGCGGCCGTCGACGCTGACCGGAACCTCGCCATCGATGGTGGCGCGGCGCACCACGCGATGCTGCTCGCCGTAGTCATTGACGGCGTAATGCTGGGTCGCGCGATTGTCCCAGATCGCGACGTCTCCGGCCCGCCAGCTCCAGCGCACGGTGTTCTCGGGAGCCGTGATGTGAGACTGGAACAGATCGAACAGCTTCTGGCCGTCATATTTCGGCAGGCCGACAAAGCGCTGGACGAAATTGCCGAGCACCAGGGTATGCTCGCCCGTTTCGGGATGGACGCGCACGACCGGATGCTCGGTCTCATAGATCGTCCCGGTGAATACCTCGTCGAAATGTTTTCTGTCGGCGTCGGTGGCGCGAGACTTCACCGCGTAATCATAGGCATTGCTGTGAACCGCCCAGAGCTCGTCGGCGAGCTTGCGCAACGGTGCAGGCAGGTCGAGATAGGCCGCCGCCGTGTTCGACCAGACGGTGTCACCGCCATAGGGCGGGATCACCACGCCGCGCAGCACCGAGATCTTCGGATAGGCATCGACGAACGTGACGTCGGTATGCCATTGGTCCGCGCGGCCGCCACCACGCCCCGAATCCAGCTCGAGGATCGACGACGTGCCCTTGCTCGGGCCGATGGTCGGATGCGGCACCAGTTTGCCGAGCCTGACCGCGAAGCGCTCCTGCGCGGCGTCGTCGAGGTGCCCCTGGTCGCGAAAGAAGATCACCTTGTGCTCGAGCAGCACCTGGTTGATGGCACGGATGACCGCGTCGGGAAGGTCACCCGACAGCTGCACATTCTTGATCTCGGCACCAAGCCGGGCAGCACGCTTGACGATGTCGGCGCGCGGAATGACGTTGTCGATGGTGGTCGTGTTGCTCATGATGTTGGTCTCGTCGCCGCGATCCCCTGGACAAGGCTCCGCTATGCGCGGTCGCGGAAACGACGGCGGAGATGAATGATGTGGTCGTGATCCTCGCTATTCCGCCGCGACGGGCTGCGGCGGCCGCCAGACAGCCGGCGCATAGAGCTCGGCGGTGAAATCCGCCGCGATCTCTCCGTTGATGCGCGCCTCATGAGATGCGAGGTCGGCCAGGAACAGATCGCGGCTGATCCTGGCCGTGACCCCCGGAATGTCGCGCTTGAAGCTTGGCACGTCGCCGATCGGCAGGCCGAAGCTGACAAATGCCGCCGGGTTGAAGACGTGAATGTCCTTCAGATACGGCGCGCGGCCCGGAACTTTCTCCAGATACTCGTGCCCGGACCCAAGATAAGGATAGGCTGCCAAGCCATCGTCTTTTTCGCCGTCAGGCGGCACGAAGTGATCTCGCCACAGCAGGATTTCGTCGGCGAAATCGGCGAGCTCGGACTGCGCGCCAAGATCGACGGAATAACCGGTCCCCGCAATCGCGAAATCGAACGCGAACTCACCCTGCGGAGTGATGGCGACCGGCCGTACCCCCTTCAATTGCGCCGAAGTCCATGGCGCGCCCAGATGCAGATGAAAATTGGGAAAGGCGACCGCGCGCGAGATCGCATCCGGCGGCGGGGTCGACCCAGCCTGCCTGAACCGGATCGCCTGATGCCAGCGCATCGCATCGGGCAAGCTTCCATAATTGTCATAGGCTCCCGGGTAGCCGCGGATCCGAATGACCGGCAACGCGGCCAAGGTCTCCCGGCGCGCAAACAGATGAACGTCACGCGCTCCGGCCTCAAGGGCCGCGGCCGCCGCATCGAAGGCCGACGCAGCACTCCCGACCACCGCAACGGAGAGACCACGCAGCGTCCTGAAATCGATCTTTTCCGAAGTATGCGCATGGAATCGCTTCGGCAGGGCCCGCAGCGCATCAGGGACATAAGCGCCCCCGCTACCCGCAAAACCGGTTGCGAGCACCAGCTTGCGCGTGGTCTCGACGGACGTGACCCCGCTCCGCTCCAGATGTAACCGCAGATGATCGGCTGCGGGCTCGATGCGGAGCAGCCGCGTACCGTAACGAATGCCGGCGCCAGTCACGCGGCGATACCAGTCGAGATAGGCCGCCCAGTCGAGCCGCGGAATCCGATCGAGCGCGTCGAAGGCCGCCGCGCCATGGCGTGCTTCATACCATGCCTGGAAACCAAGACCGGGCAGACCGAGCTCCGGACCTGGAATCGTCTTCGGGGTACGGAGCTTGTGCATTCGCGCGCTCGTCAACCACACGCCGGCCTTGCTGGCGTCGGCGGCGGCATCGATCACCGAAACCCTGCCGATCCCGGCGCGCCGAAACGCAAACGCGAAGGCCGCGCCGGACTGGCCACCGCCGACCACGACGACGTTGTGATCGATCCCGTCGCGATCAGGCACCCAGTTCTGCGGGTCGGCCCCGATCAGCCGGAGGGCCTCGCGGGCGACGCTGTCAGGATCGGATTGCGGCATGAATGACCACCTCGCTTTGACGTTGCAAATCGTAAAAGCGATCGACATTCAGTCAATGAAACGAAACCAGCTTTGTTTTCGATAGCAGGCAATGTTCGCGTCGTGGACAACGCAGGCATTGAAATATTTGCGATGATCGCCGCCTGACCGATCGTCTCAAGTGCATTGCGACGTGCGGGATCGACGCGATCGATTGGGAAAACCTCCCAAATCATGCACCGCCCGGATCGGCGCGATCGCACTCATCTCCGGTGAATGACGAACTCGTCACGTTCATGCTCGCTTGCCGCGCAACAACGCAAATTCATTTCATCGCCGTCGACATAGAGTCTGCCGCAACGCACGCGCCTGACGTCGACGCGCGGCGAGCAACGATGGGTCTCTCGAAATGCCGCGAACTGTTGGCGACATCAGCCTTGAACACGATACTCCGGAGCTCGCCCGCTCCTATGATGAAGCGGGACTCGTTCAATTTCGCCACGGCAAGTTCCTGATCGGGCCGCTCGCCATCAAGTCCGGCGAGCACGTGCTCGACATCGGGACGGGAACCGGCCGGCTTGCGGAATTCGTGGCCGGTCTGGTCGGCCCGGCCGGCCGCGTGATCGGTATCGACCCACTTGCCGGCCGCATCGAAATTGCGCGCCTTCGGCAGGGGGATAACCTCCAGTTCGCCACCGGGCGAGCCGAAGATCTGTCGCGCTTCGACGACGCGCAGTTCGACGCGGTCTATCTCAACAGCGTCTTCCATTGGATCTCCGACAAGGATCGCGCGCTGCGGGAGATCCGGCGCGTGCTCAAGCCCGGCGGCCGCCTCGGATTGAATGTGCAGGATCCGTCCAGGCCGCACCAGTCGCGCCTGCTGCTTCGTCGCGCCATCGTCGAGGCGGGTCTTGCCGGCGATCGCCAGGACTCCAACCCGGTGCTCGGATCGACCGACGAGGAGCTCAAATCGCTGTTCGCGGCACACGGCTTCGCCGGCTACCGCAGCGAGTTGCGCGCGCTGCTCGATATCCACGACGATGCGGCATCGCTGCTGCAGTGGTCGGAAGCGAGCGCATTCGGCAATTTCCTCGAAGCGTTCACCGCTCACGAGCGCGAGCTGGTGCGACGCACCTTCGCGCGCCTTGTCGAAGAAAAACGCACGCCCGAAGGTTTGAAGCTGGAGCGGTACCTGCGTTTCGCGTTTGCGCACAAGGCGCCGTCCCACCAATAACGATCAGCAGGACTCACGAGATCCGAGATGAGCAAACGACAGCTTTCCCTCAACCTCTTTATCTATCCCGGCGGCCATCACGAGGCGGCATGGCGCTACAAGGGCTCTGCGGCAGATCGCATCCTTGACGTTACCTACTATCAGGAGCTGGCGCAGCGCGCCGAGGCCCAGAAATTCGACGCGATCTTCTTCGCCGACGGCCCCGCGCTCGCCGACAATGTTCGCTACGCACAACGCTTCCGGTTCGAGCCGATCACCTGGCTGGCGGCGATCGCCGTTGCCACAAAGCGGATCGGCCTGATCGCGACCGCGTCGACGACCTACACCGAGCCCTACAACCTGGCCCGCCTGTTCGCGTCGCTCGATCACCTCAGCGGCGGCCGGGCCGGTTGGAACATCGTCACGACCAGCACGGCGCAGGCGGCGCAGAACTTTGGCTTGCCCGAGCATCCGCCTCACCACGAACGCTACGAGCGGGCGCGGGAATATCTTGATGTCATCACGCGGCTGTGGGACAGTTGGGAAGACGACGCGGTGGTGAACGATCCCGCATCCGGCATTTTCGCCGATACGGGAAAGATCCATCCGATCGATCACGTCGGAAAGCATTTCCGGGTGCGCGGCCCGCTCAACATCTCGCGGACGCCGCAGGGACGGCCGGTCTATGTCCAGGCCGGCTCGTCCGATGACGGACGCGCCTTTGCCGCGCGCTTTGCCGAAGCGATCTTCACCGCGCATCAGACGC
The DNA here is from genome assembly GCF_056837965.1 of Bradyrhizobium ferriligni. Taxonomy (NCBI): domain Bacteria; kingdom Pseudomonadati; phylum Pseudomonadota; class Alphaproteobacteria; order Hyphomicrobiales; family Nitrobacteraceae; genus Bradyrhizobium; species Bradyrhizobium ferriligni. Next base: position 113,866 of record NZ_JBXEJO010000001.1, on the reverse strand, counting down.
TGGCGAGCGCCCAGGAGTTTTATGCGGACATCAAGCGGCAGGCACGTGCCTTCGACCGCAGCCCCGATCAGGTCAAGATCCTGCCGGGCATCAGCCCGTTCATTGCCAGCACGCAGGCCGAAGCCGACCGGCTGCAAGACGAGTTCAACGAGCTGATCCAACCGGAATACTCGTTGACCCAGCTTCGCCAGATGATCGGGCTCGACCTCTCCGGCTTCGACCTCGACGGTCCCTTCCCCCGCGACCTGATCGACACCGGCAGCGCCCGCGGGCTCGCCAGCCGTTTCAAGCTCGTGGTCGACATCGTCGATCGCGAGCAGCCGACCATCCGCCAGCTCGTGCAGCGTCTCGCCGGAGCGCGCGGCCACTGGGTGATCGCGGGCCCGCCGGAGAAAATCGCCGACAACATCCAGACCTGGTTCGAGAATGGCGCGGCCGACGGCTTCAACGTGATGCCGCCCTGGCTACCCGGCGGGTTTGATATCTTCGCCGAGCAGGTCGTGCCGATCCTGCGCAAGCGCGGTCTGTTCCGCGACGAGTACAGCGGCACGACGCTGCGCGACCATTACGGACTGAGCCGGCCGCAAAGCCTGTTTTCCGGATCGATCAAGGCGATCGCCTGACGTGCTCGAAACCGCCGACCTCGCGTCGGCCGAATCGCTGTTTGCCCACTGCCCAAGGATTTGAGAATTCAATGACCACTGCGCGTGTCCTGTTGCTTTCGACCCTGCTCATTCTCGGTGCTCTTGCCGGCGCCGCCCTGCACGCGGAGACATCAGCAAAATCCGATCTGAAAGTCGGCTTCGTGCCGGGCCCCTATATCGACGAATTCAAGGTTGGCGTCGCGCCCGAACTCGAGAAGAAGGGTTACCGTATCCGCTATGTCGAGTTCTCGACCGGGCTGGAAGCCAACAACGCGGTGTTCAAGGGCGAGATTGACGCCAACGTCATGCAGCACACGATCTTCCTGAACTCGTACAACGAGCGGCAGCAGACCGACCTCGTCGGCATCGTCCACGTCCCGACGCCCCCGATGGGGCTTTACTCGAAGAAGCACCCGGTCGGCTCCCCCATCAAGCCCGGCTCGACCGTGGCCGTGCCCAACGATCCCGTCAATCTGCAGCGCGCGCTCTGGATCCTGCGCGATCTCGGCCTCGTCGAGATTCGCGACTCCAAGCCGGTCGATGTCAGCGAACTCGACGTGATCAAGAACCCCGGCGGCATCAAGATCGTGCCGCTGGAAGCAGCACAGGCGCCGCGCGCGCTCGACGACGTTGATTTCGCCGCCATCCAGGGCAACTTCGCGATCTACAGCGGTCTGAAGCTGACCAACGCATTCGCCCTGGAGAAGATGACGACGCCTTATATCAATGTGGTCGCGGTGAAGCAGGCCAATGCGGGCTCACCGTGGGCGCAGGACATCGTCGCCGGCTACAAATCACAGACGTTCAAGACCGCGATCCTGTCTGACCGGTTCTATGACGGGTTTACCCTGCCGGATTACCTGAAGCGCTAGACCCAGCCACCATCGACGATATGGCTCTGGTTGGTGCAGGCACCGCTGTCATCGGCGGCGAAGAACAGCACGACGCGGGCGATGTCATCAGGCACGAGTTTGCGCTTGAGGCATTGGCGCTGCATCAGCTCGGCCACGCCTTCAGGCGTCAACCACAGATCCTGCTGCCGCTGGGTCATGATCCATCCGGGCAGGATGGAATTGACCCGTATGTTGTGCGGCCCGAGATCGCGGGCCAGCGCCCGGGTGAGGCCCTGAACAGCCGATTTGGCCGTTGTGTAGCAGGGCATGTTGCCCTGGCCGATCACCCAGCTCACCGAGCCAATGTTGACGATCGAACCGCCGCCTGCCTGCTTCATGTCCGGCGCGACCGCCTGGGCACTGAAGAACTGGTGCTTCAGGTTGACGGCGATCCGCTCGTCCCAAAATTCCGGTGTGACGTCCTCGATCGCGTGACGGTCGTCGCGGGCCGCATTGTTGACCAGGATGGTGACCGGCCCGAGCGCCTCGCGGATGCCGGCGACTGCGCGCCGCAGCGCGCCGATGTCGCGCAGGTCGGCGTGTTCGAAGTGCACGCGGGCTTGTGCCCCGAGATCGGACAGCAGCTGCTCCGAGGCCGTCAGGTTGATGTCAATGAAGCCGACCCGCGCGCCCTGGCCGATGAACTGGCGGACGATCGCCTCGCCAATGCCGGAACCGCCGCCAGTGACCAACACGGTCCGGTCCTTGAGACTTGGATAGATGGCGCCCTGCATTGGCATCCTCTCGATTTTGGCGCCTGAAGGGCGTCGGTTGCGTTGCTGCGGCTCAAGCAAAACGGCCACAAATCCCGAGGTTCACTCTGTTGTCTCCATGAGGCAGCGATCCACGACCCGCAGCGTCCGCCGCACCATGCCGTCGACGATGGTCGCCGACTCGCTTGGACGCACATATATCGCCGTGGACTTGAGCAGCCACGGCAGCACCGCCTGGTCGAGCCGTTCTTCATAGGCACTGTGCATCATGTCGAATGCCTGCAGGCCGGGACCTGCGAGGATGACATGATGCGGGCGCAGCACCGATATCGTCGTGGCGACCGCCTCGGCAAGCGCGTGGCCCGCCTGCTGGAACAAGTGCTCGAGGCGGGAATCGCCGCTCCGTGCCCGATCGTGCAGCAGAGCCATCTGCGCCTCGGACGGTTGCTGCGACGCCGCCGGCGGCAGGTCGAGAAAGGTACGGGCATCGCGGTAAAGCGCGTAGTCGGCAAGATGGGCCTCGATGCAGCCGCGCTGACCGCAGCGGCATTGCGGGCCGTTCAGCGCCAACTTGACATGACCGATCTCACTGCCCGCGCCGGCACCCCAGCGCGCTTCACCGTCGACAATAATGCCCATGCCGACGCCGTGGCCCACCATGATCGTGGCCGTGAGGCCCTGCGCCAGTGCCGGTTCGGCGGCTGCGAGGGACAGCGCGACCGCGACTGCGTCGTTCGCCATCACGACCTCGACACCGAACGCCTGGCGGATCGGCTTGGCGAGATCGACGTCGGTGATCGACAGCGCCGGGCTCCACAGATGCCGGCCAGTGTCGCCGTCGACGATGCCCTGCAGCGCTATTCCGATTCCGAGCAACCGATGTCGCGGCGTGGCGGTCGCCTCAAGCATGGCGTCGATCTGTGCGATCACGAGCTCGCATAATGCGCCTGCATCGAGCGCGCGCGTCGCGAGTTCAAGTCGCGATTGCGCCAGGGCAGAGCCGCTGAAATCGGCGATCAATGTCTCGACCAGATTCATGCGCAGCGAGACTGCGATGATGCGGCCAAACTCAGGATTCAGGGTCAGCAGGACGGCCGGCCGGCCGCGGCGACGGCCGCCATCCGCATCCTCTTCGTCGGCATCGTCGGGCCACAGCGTCGCCGCATCTGTCTCGGCTTCGCACAGCAGGTCTTCCGCCATCAGCTTCGACGTGATGGCCGAAATGGCCGGGAAGCTCAGGCCCGTGCTGCGCGCGAGCTCGACCCGCGGCAACGGCCCCTGGCGTCGCAAGACCTCGACGAGACGGCCGGGGTTCGATCCGCGGGCCAGGCTCGAAGCGCGTCTCAACGGCTCGGACTGTTCGGTCATATTGGCTTTTTTAATTCTCTTTATGAAATTATTCAACGCGGGCTACTCAGATATGGGCCGAAAAGCGCGGACAGAAGCTGAAATACATCACCATCTTACTATTATAATGCTTGAAGACGCGGGCATAAACATCCTTGACTGGACATTTTGTCGCGCTATTTTATTAGTTGCGTGAATAAAATAAGGCATGAAAAGCGCCGGGCGTGAAATCCCCTCACCGGGGGTGTCGACAGGGAGGTGCATATGAAGGTCTCAACGAGAGAATTGATCGTGCCGCTCTTGGCGGGCGCTGCCGCGCTCGCGATGGCTACGGGGGTAGCACAGGCACAGCAGAAAAAGACCATCGCGCTGGTGACCAATGTCGCGGCCGACTTCTGGACCATCGCGGGTCGTGGGCTTGAGAAGGCGCAGAAGGAGCACCCGGACTACAATATCGAATTGATCGTCACCAATGAAGGGACGGCGGCCGGCCAGCGGCGCGAACTGGACGATCTGCTGGTGCGCGGCGTCGCTGGTATCTCGATCTCGGTCGACGATGCACCGCATGCAACCGAAGAACTCAACAAGGTTGCGGCCAAGACCGTGCTGATCACCACGGACAGCGACGCGCCGCAGAGCAATCGCCTCGCCTATATCGGCACCGACAACGTCGCGGCAGGGCGGCAGGCCGGCGAGGAGATCAAGAAGGCGCTGCCGAACGGCGGCAAGATCGCGCTGTTCGTCGGAACGATGGACGCCGACAACGCCCGCGAGCGGGTGCAGGGCATCAAGGAAGCGATCGCCGGCACCAAGGTCGAGCTGGTCGATGTGTTCACCGACCAGGTGGACTTCGCCAAGGCCAAGGCGAACATGGAGAACGTGCTCGTCAAATATCCCGACATCGCGCTGCTGTCCGGCCTGTGGAGCTACGAGACGCCGCTGATCTATGACGCGGTGAAGGCCGCGGGCAAGGCCGGTAAGGTGAAGATCGTCGGCTTCGACGAGGATCAGCGGACGCTACGCGGCATTTCCGACGGCACGATCGAATCCACGGTCGTGCAGCAGCCCTACGAGTTCGGCTATCTCTCCGCCACCAACATCATCAAGACGCTGAACGGCGACAAGTCCTGGATTCCGAAGGACAGCAAGCTGATCGTGCCGACCAAGGTGATCAGCAAAACCAACGTCGCGGAGTTCGCCGCACATCTGAAGGAACTGCTCAAGAAGTAACTTCAGTCGGCTTCAACGCCCGGCCGCCACAGGCCGCCGGGCGTTGCGCAGGAGGACATGCCGAATGGCGGAAACGCTGCTGGAGCTCAGCGGAATCAGCAAGACCTATCCCGGCGTCAGGGCGCTCGACGACGTCAATTTGCGCGTCAATCGCGGCGAGGTGCTGGGCCTGATCGGCGAGAACGGCGCCGGCAAATCGACGCTGATGCGCGTGCTCGCCGGCGTGATCGCCCCGAGCGCCGGCGTGATCCGCATCGGCAGCACCGAGCATCCCCGGATGACCGTGACTGAGGCGACGCGATGCGGCATCGCCTTCGTGCACCAGGAGCTGAACCTGTTCGAGAATCTCGATGTCGCCGCCAACGTCTTCATCGGGCGCGAGAAACTTGCCGGCGGCCCGCTGAAGCTGGTGGACAATGCGCAGATGCATGCCCGCGTGATGCCGCTGCTGCAACGGCTGGGCGCCGATTTCACGCCGGGCACGCTGGTCGAGAATTTGTCGATCGCGGAGCGCCAGATGGTGGAGATCGCCAAGGCGCTCTCGATCGACGCCCGCGTGATCATCATGGACGAGCCGACCTCCAGCCTGACGATTTCGGAGACAGAGCGGCTGCTCGAGGTGATCGCCGACCTGAAGGCCCACGGCATCTCGGTGATCTACATCTCTCATCGGCTGGGCGAGATCATGAGCTGCGCCGATCGCGTCGTGGTCTTGCGCGACGGACGCACCGTGGGGGAGCTGGCGCGCGACGAGCTCAGCCACGCCGCCATGATCCGGCTGATGATCGGCCGCGACCTGAAGGCGCTGTATACGCCGCCGGCATGCGCGCCGCAGCCCGGCGGCTGCGATATCGCCGGCGTCGTGACCACCGCCTTTCCCGACCGGCAGATCGATCTGTCGGTGCGGCGCGGCGAGATCCTCGGCCTCGCCGGGCTCGTCGGCGCCGGCCGCACCTCGCTTGCCCGCGCGGTGTTCGGCGTTGATCCGCTGCTGGGTGGCGAGATCAGGATCGACAACGCCCCGGTCGGCGTCGCCTCGCCGCGTGACGCGATCAGGCAAGGAATCTACCTGGTGCCGGAGGATCGCAAGAAATCCGGCCTGGTGCTGGAACTGCCGATCAGGGAGAACGTGACGCTCGCGAGCCTGCTGGATCATGCGCGGATGTGGCTGGTCAACGGCGCGGCCGAGCGCAGAATCGCCAAAGACCAGGCCAGGCGGCTGTCCATCAAGGCGCCGAGCATCGACATCGAGGCCGTGACGCTGTCCGGCGGCAACCAGCAAAAGGTGGTGCTGGGCAAATGGCTCTCCATGCAGCCGCGCGTGATGTTCTTCGACGAGCCGACCCGCGGCATCGATGTCGGCGCCAAGAGCGAGATCTACGCGCTGATGCGCAGCCTCGCCGACCAGGGCGTCGCGATCGTGATGATCTCCTCGGACATGGAGGAAGTGATCGGCGTCTCCGACCGGGTGGCGGTGATGCATGAAGGCAGTGTCAGCGGCGTGCTCGAGCGCGACCAGTTCAGCGAATACAACGTGTTGAGGCTGGCGGTCGGCCAAGCGCTTGAAACCATGGAGGCCGCTGCGTCATGATGAAGAAGGAACTCGGCCTGTTCTTGCTGCTGGCAGTGATCTCCGCCATCACAGGCGCGATCAATCCGGCCTTCCTGTCGTTCGTGAATCTGCTGAACATGGCCAATCTGATCGGACTGTTCGGTGTGTTCGCGCTGGGTGAAGGCCTCGTCATCATCACCGGAGGAATCGATCTTTCGCTCGGCTCGATGTTCGCGCTGCTCGGCGTCATCTTCATCGACCTGCTGACGACGTATCAGGTGCCCTGGCCTTTGGCGCTGTTACTGGTCCTGATGGGCGGGCTTGCGCTGGGCGGCATCCAGGGCTTCCTGATCACGCGGCTGAAAATGCAGCCCTTCATCGTGACGCTGTGCGGGTTGCTGATCTATCGCGGCGCCGCGCGCTACTACACCAGCGATTCGACGCGCGGCTTCGGCTACGGTGACGAGGCGAGCGCGCTGAGCGGCATCGCCTCCGGTAATATTGCGGGCATCCCGAACACCTTCATCTTCCTGATCATCCTTGCGCTGATCCTCGGCGTGCTGCTGCACCGCTCGGTCTACGGGCGCTGGCTTTATGCCGTGGGCAAGAACGAGGAAGCGGCACGCTTCTCCGGCATCAACACCAACCTCGTGATCGCCACCGCCTATGTCATCAGCGGCGGGCTCGCCGGCGTCTCGACCGTGATGTTCGTGTTCTATACCAACTCGGTCTCTCCGAGTTCGTTCGGCAACTTCTACGAACTCTATGCGATTGCGGCGGCCGTCCTCGGTGGCTGCAGCCTGCGCGGCGGCGAGGGCTCCATTCTCGGAATCGTGCTGGGGACCGCGTTGCTGCAGGTGCTGCAGAACCTCGTGAACATCCTGGGCATTCCCAATTCGCTGAACTTCGCGGTGATGGGAACCGTGATCCTGATCGGCGTGCTGGCGGATCAGCAATTGCAGGCCCGTCGACGGCGCAAGGCCGCGCTGGCTGGCCTCGCCCGCACGGCGCCAAGATCGAAGGAAGGCACAATTCTGCAAGGCGCAGCTCCGCATGGCGCGGCTGCGTTGCCGACGACGACGTGCGATCAGGCATGACAACTCGAAAAGGAAGAATCCGGACCGGGAATATGGTCGCGGCGACTTGAGTAGAGGAACGAGGGGGGGGAGTTCGATGCGCAAGACCGATCAAGCTCACGGTGCTCGTATCCAAATTGGCGTGGGCTGGCCCAGCTGAGCCGCAGGCAGACCCTCGCCGCCGTCTTGAAGAGCTTTGGCGTGCGCGCAGATTCTATCTCTGGTTGATCGATAGATATTTTGAAACTACCGCGTTCCACGCTGAAGGGCTTTGGGCGGGAACGTGACACAAAAATGGACAAAGCCGGGGACGCTGGGAGTGCAGAAAATGTCACTTTGGTCTGTAAACACCGCGCGGGCGTGCGGCGTGGGGATCGCGTTGTTATCTCTGTTCAGCGGCGGCGGCACGCATGCGGCCGACCTCATGACGAAGGCTCCGCCGGTGCCTTACACGGAGACCGATGATTTCTGGACAAGGCCATATCTGTTCGGCGATCTCGGCAGGACGCAGCTAAAGGAGCGAGGGATCTCGCTGGCCCTGACGCTGGGCGACGAAGCCGTCGGCAACTTGTCGGGCGGCAACAGGAACACCGCGACCCAAGCCGGACAGCTGTTCTTTCAAGCCAAGTTCGACATGGCGAAGCTTGCCGGCATCCAGGGCGGCACGGTCGGCCTCACGCTGGTCGACCGTTTCGGCCGCAACCTGAATGACGAGGCGGGAATTCCGGCCCTGCAACTGACCAACGAAGTGTTCGGCCGCGGCAGTATTCTCCGCCTGACAGAACTCTATTATTCGCAGAAGCTGTTCGATGACCGCCTTGAACTCAAGGGCGGCCGTCTTCCGGTCGGCTCCGACTTCTTTTTTGGTCTCTGCGAGTTCATCAACCTGACCTTCTGCGGCGGCCAGCCCGGCAACATCCAGGGCGGCTACATCTACAACTGGCCGGTGAGCCAATGGGCCGGTGTGGTGCACTACAACTTCGCCAAGGAATGGCAGCTCTCGGTCGGCGTCTACGACGCCAACCCGAACTACCTGACAACGTCGGACTCCGCGACTTACTTCTTGCCCGGTGTCCCCGGCTCGAGCCCCGCCTCGGGCGTGCTGGTGCCGGTCGAGGTCGTCTGGGCGCCGAGCGGTCCGTTGAACGGAACCTGGAGGTTTGGCGGCTGGTATGACAGCGCATCGACAATTGATGGAGGCCTGCCGGGGATCATTGCGATCTCGCCGGGCACCGGCGGTGTCTCGGACCAGAATCTCGGAGATTCGCGCGGCCGTTATGGCGTCTATGAATCGATCCTGCAGCGGCTGACGGTTGAAGGTCCCAAGGCGCAGGGCTGGTACACCTTCCTCAATACGACCGTCGCCGACCACCGCACGTCGTACCAGGATTATCAGATCGCCTTCGGCTTCAGACACACCGGAACGTTCGCCTCGCGCCCCGAGGACGAAGTCGGCTTTGCGGTCGGCACGACCCATGTCAATGCGGTTGCGCTCACGCCCAACGCCGGAGGAAACGAAGTTCCGATCGAAGCCTGGTACGGGTGGCAGGCGACGGGCTGGATGAACCTGAAGTTCGACGCCCAGTACGTGATGCATCCTGGCGGGCGCGGGTACAATGCCGCCGGCGTGAAGACCGACAACGCCTGGATTCTCGGTCTGCGCACGCTAGTGCACTTCTGACCGGAGGTGGCCAGCATGCCTGAGCGAAGCCAGCCATGGTAGCCCCTCAAGACGCCGGGCTAGCAGTCCTGGAGTTGAAGGGCATCGGCAAGGAGTTCGGCGCCATTCGCGCGTTGCATGGCGTCGACCTCCGCGTGTCGTCCGGCGAGTGGTCGGCCTGATGGGCGACAACGGCGCCGGCAAGTCGACGCTCGTCAAGATCATTGCCGGCAACTTCCCACCAAGTCACGGCGAGATCCGCCTTGACGGCAAGGCGGTTCAATTGGCCCGTCCGATCGATGCCCGGTCTCGACGTTGTGACGAAGGACAACGTCGCGGCGATGCTGAAATAGACGCGCAGGCAGCCCGAGCGGAACGGCATGGATCCGGACCTGTGCTCGCGGCCGACCGACATCGATTATCCCGCCGAGCGGATCTCGGCGGCCATCTTCAATGGCGCCGCCATCGCATTTGACGAGCGCTAGGGAACAATGTGCGTCCCGGTCTCGCCGGTCAGCGCGGCCATGGCGCAATTGAGATGGCTGATGATCGCGCGCTTTCCACCACCCTCGAGAAAGCGGATGGCGGCATCGACCTTGGGCCCCATGCTTCCCGGCGGAAAATGGCCCTCGCGATGATAGGCCTTGATCTGCGCCAGGCTGACCTGATCCAGCTCCCTCTTGTCGGGCTTGCCGAAATTGATCGCGACGCGGGGCACCGCGGTCAGGATCAGCAGTTCCTCGATGCCAAGCACGTTGGCGATATGGGCCGAGGTCAGGTCCTTGTCGATCACTGCCGGCACGCCGGTGCGCACACCCCGTTCGTCGCGGATCACGGGCATACCGCCGCCGCCGCCTGCGATGACAATGGTGCCGCGTTTGACCAACGCGTCGACCAGAGAAATGTCGCAGACATGTTTCGGTTTCGGAGACGGCACGACATGGCGCCAGCCACGTCCGGAGTCCTCGCGCATTTTCCAGTTCAACTCGGCGCTGATGCGCTGGGCTTCCTGCTCGGTGAAAAACGGTCCGACGAACTTGGTCGGATTGGCGAAGGCGGGATCGTTGGCGTCGACCTCGACCTGGGTCAGCAGGCTGGCGACGTGCCGGCCGTTGCCGTGCGCGCGCAAAACGTTCTCGATTGCCTGCATCAGAAGGTAGCCGATGCCGCCCTGGCTGTGCGCGACGCAGATGTCCATCGACATCGGGGGAATCCGGCTCATCGTCAGCATCTGGCGCATCATGATCTTGCCCACCACCGGTCCGTTGCCGTGGGTGATCACCAGCTCGTTGTCGAGCTCGGCCAGCGGCAGCAGCGCCTCGGCCGTTTGCTGGGCGACGGCCTTCTGCTCGTCCGAGGTGCCGCTGATGTCTTCGGGGTGGACGGCATTGCCGCCGATCGCGATCACGAGACGGCGCGGGACCTCATTGAGTGTTCGCATAGCGCGGCATCCTGACGTCGTTGACGGAAAGAGCGAGAGCGAGATCACAGGCCTGGGCATTCGACGGCGCCACCACGATGCCGGCGTCTTCGAGCAGCCTGATCTGCGCCGAACGTACCTGGCGATCGAGTTCGGTCCCCGTCACCGACGCAACCAGGACCGGCGCGTCATCCGCGCGGCCCGCCACGACAGCCGCAAGATGCGCTGCCGGATTGTCATGTGCGCCGTATCCGATCACGAGATCGAGCAAGATGACGGCGACCGCGGGATCGACCAGCGCCGCCCGCAAGGCATCGTCGCGCACCGAGGGATCGATCATCGGATGCGGCCGGCCCTGGGTATATTCGTCGGCCCCGAGGTCGACGATGCGATCCCTCCCCTGCGCCTCCGGCTCGCCGAAATGCGGGACGCCGGGAATGGCGGCATTCGATGCCACCTTGCGGCCGCCCGCGGCAAGGATCACCTGCGCCTCGGCACAGAGGGTGCCGCCGGCGAACAGCCCCTCCATGCGCTGCGCCGCCTTGCGTCGCTGCGGCAAACGCGCAGCCACGGCGGCAGCGTCGAACTTGCCGCCAATGCTCCGGCCGTTGCCGAGGGTTTTCTCGGCCGCTTCCCTCAGCGTACCGGCAAAGCGTGCATTTGGCGGCAGATCCGCCGAGGCGGCGCCGATGAAGCAAACCGTGTAGGGCTTCGGGCTGTTTCCGATCCGGCCGAGCACGGCCCTGGCGACGTCCGGATGCGGCGGCTTGGAGATGAGCACGACGCAATCGGTCTCGGGATCGGCATCAAGGGCGTCGATCGCCATCAATGTCGTGATGCCGCCGATCTCCTTCTTCAAATCCCGTCCGCCGACGCCGATGGCGTGGGAAATGCCTTCGCCTGCCTCGGACAGCAGGCACGACACCTCCTGCGTCCCGGTCCCGGATGCGCCGATGATCCCGATCCTGCCGCGCTTCAGCCGGTTGGCGAAGGCGAGCGGCGCGCCGCCGATGACCGCCGTGCCGCAGTCCGGTCCCATCATCAAGAGACCCGCTTCGCGCGCCTGCTGCTTCAGCGACAATTCATCCGCCATCGAGACATTGTCGCTGAACATCAGGACATGAAGTCCGCGGTTCAGCGCCTTGCGCGCTTCCGCCGCGGCAAACTCGCCGGGAACGGAGATCAGGGCGAGGTTGGCGGCGGGTGTCGCCTTGACGGCCGCGGCTATGCTGCGCGGCCGCCACGCCGCTTCGCCGCTGCTGCTCGTTTTGGGGCGGTCAAGCGCCTTTTGCGCTTCGGCAAGCGCGGCGCGTGCCGTCGCTTCGCTCTCGGCCTTGATCGCGAGGATCAGATCATTGCCCTGCGCGATCACCTCGCCATCGAGCAATCCGGCGTTGCGCAAGATCGCCTGGTTGGACGGCGTGCCCATCATCAGCGCGGCTTCGACGACGCCCGCCGCCGACGCGACCTCGCGCGACAACCGCATCAACGCCACCGAGTCGAGATAGAAGCCCTTGCGAATTTCGTTCAGGACATACGCGCTCATGACACCCCCAGATCTTCCGCAATGGCGAGGACCGCCTGCCGGAAGCAGGCCATCGGCGCCCGCACCACGCCGGCGCCGACCTGGCCGATGCCGGGCTCGCGATGCGCGATGCCGGTGTTGATGACCGGTGCGAGGCCGGTCTCCACCACCAGGCGAACGTCGATGCCGGTCGGCACGCCGGCAAAATCGAGCGCGGGGATCGTCCATTCCGGATTCTGCCCGACAGTGATTTCGCTCATTGCCCGCGTGAAATTGCCCGCCGACGACGGTGCGCCAGCGCCGATGAAGCCGGCAACCGCCGGAGCTGCCGCCATCGCGAAGCCACCAAGCCCGACCGTTTCGACGATCGCGGAGTCGCCCATGTCGGGATTGGCATCCTTGCGCGAATAGCCCGGGAAATAGAGCCCTTCCGGCATCTCCACCGGCGCCGTGAACCAGCGATCGCCCAATCCGCTGACGCGGACCCCGAAATCGGTTCCATTGCGGCACATCGCGGTTACCACCGTCGAACCGCGAATGCCGTTGGCGGGATCGGTCAGCGCCTTGCCCATCGCCATCGCGATGTTGAGAAAGAACTGATCGTTCTGCGCGATGAAGCCAATGCAGCTTGCGAGAACCTCGTTGTCGTTCGAGGTGCGCGCCAGCGCCGACCCGATCTCGCGCAGGAACACGCTGGAGCAGGCCAGGTTGCGCTGGTGCATTTCATCGCCCATCGAGAGTCCGCGCGCGATGATCGCCTTCAGGTCGATCCCGCCATGCGCGCGGATCGCCCTGGCGAGCACCGGCCCGAATACGTCACGCAGCCAGCCGAGGCGCGCCAGCACGCTATCGTCGTTGCCGCCGAAGCGCATGACCTTGCCGAGGCCCTCGTTGATGGCGCAGTAGGCGCGGTTGCCGTATTTGGCGTTTTCGACGACGAACACCGGCATGGAGACCGTGGTCATGCCGGTCATCGGACCAACCGCGCCGAAATGATGGTTGGGGTGGAAGGCGACGCCGCCGCCGGCCGCGAGTTCGAAGGCGGCTTCAAGGTCCGGAGCCCAACCTTCGAACACGATGGCGCCTGCCACCGCGCCACGCATCGGGCCGCACATTCGGTCCCAGGTGATCGGCGGCCCGGCATGAAGGATCATGCGCTCCTTCAACCCTTCCAGCACATCGCCTGCCGGAACGATATCGATCAGCCTGGGCTCGCCCTCGAGGATGCGTGCCAGCGCCTGCTTGTTGGCGTCTTCGATCAGCTTCATGGCCGCTCTCTCACGTACCGAGCTTGGCGAGCAGTGCCGCCATTTCGGGATCGCCGTCGGCGGGCGGCGTCCAGTCGACCTGCACGACCTCGATGTCGCAATCCCGCAGGTCCTTCACAAAGCCTGCCAGCCCGACGTTCACCACGCTCGGCTTGCTCATCAACAGACGCCCGCTCGGCGTATCTTCCTGCTTGGTCACCACTCGCGGCCTCCCGAGATCCGATGCTCCGATCTTAGTAAGAAAGTTTTTACTTTGTCAAACACGCGCAACCTTTCGTCCGAATTGCCGTTGCGTCGCATGATCGTTCAGGCCCCTGCGATTGATCGCGTCGGCGGGCCGTTGCCGGCGAGGCCGGCATGATGCAGCGCGCTGTCGTTGAGCAGCCGGCACTCGATCGCGCGCAACACCATCAGCGCACCTGCAAACGCATCCAGTCCAGAGCTTTGCCCGATCCGCGACAGCGCCGCGACCGCGGACTTGATACGATCCACCCGTCCGCCAATCGTCGCGTCGATGGCCTCATGGAGTGCCGCCGCCGCCAAGCCGAGCACGGCACTGTGCAGGTGGGCAGCACTGATCTCATTGGTCCGACCGAGACGCGCGCGACAGGTCTTCCACAGCGCATCGCGCGTCGCGAGACGGCCGAGGCCGGCGAGCGCGACCAGCGCGCCGCCGATCAGGTCGTCGCCGGATGGCGTGAGCCCGGGACCAAGACCGATCAATTCGACGATCTCCGGGTAGTCACGCGGTACACATCGCTCTCCGCGAAGCCCGGCCTCGATCAATCGCTTGAGCGCGGCGAGTCCCGGCGCCGCAGCAGCGAGCACGCGAGACGGCCTTGCGGGCGGTTGCACGCCACCCGACGCAGCGAGCCCCTGCTCGACCGGCAAGCGACGCCAGACCTGATCGACCATCGCAAGCCCTGCCCGCAAACTGTCGAGCGTCCATTCCGGCGACGGCGGCGGCGCCCATACGGAAGCCGTCTCGAAACCGGCAAACCGCATACCGTCGACGAGCAGCATCGTGTCGACGATTGCAACCTCTTGTCCGGGAACGAGCAGCCGCGGTTCGATCCCGGTGCACAGAAGATGGAGCGGGCCGGAGCCGAGGTCTGTGACACCGATGCAGATCCAGCGATCGTCGAGCACCGCATAAAGGCTGCGCTCGAATACCGCCGCAATGCGGCCGCGCCGTCCGCTGCGCAGCGCGCGGCGCGCCAGCACGCCGACCTCGATCACGGCACCGCCGTCGTATCGTTCAGACACGGGCGCGCCGGGCAGGTCACGAAACGTATTGCCTGGCCGCATCACACCGATCTCCCGCTGCGCAACCATGGCGTCAGGACGCGAGCACTGCGGTTCGCGGGACGCTACTCCCGTGAGCCTCTCCGCCGAGATAGGCGGCTTCAAGCGAGGGATCTTCCGCGATGATTTCGGCCGCGCCGCTCTTCAGGATGGCGCCGGTCTCGAGCAGATAGGCCCTGTCGGCAAGCGCAAGGGCTTGCCCGGCCATCTGGTCGACCACGATCAAGGTCATCCCCTCGACGCGAAGCTGCTCGAACGACGCGAACAACTCGTCGACGACAAGGGGCGCCAGTCCAAGCGACGGCTCGTCAAGCATGAACACCTTGGGCGCGGTCAGAAGCCCACGCGCGACCGCGAGCATCTGCTGCTCGCCGCCCGACAAAAGGCCCGCGCGATGATTGATGCGCTCCTTCAGGCGCGGAAAGCGGGCAAACATCGCGTCGATCTCCGCGTCGAGATCGAGGCCCTTGCGTGCGAAAGCGCCAAGTTGCAAGTTCTGCCGCACCGTCAGTTCGGGAAACACCTGCCGTCCTTCGGGCACCAGCACGATGCCTGCCCTGGCGCGGATATGCGCCGGCATCTTGTCGACGCGGGCGCCGGACAGCCGAATCTCTCCGACCGACCGCGGTGGTTCGAGGCCGGCAATCGAGCGCATCAGGGTGGTTTTCCCTGCTCCGTTGGCACCGAGTACGGCGATGGCCTCGCCGGGGGCAACGGCAAGGTCGACCCCACCGAGCGCCCGCGACAGGCCATAGAAGGCATCGAGCGTGCGGACTTCGAGCGCCGTGCCTTGTTTCGCCGGGCGTGGCGCGCGGCGCCGCTCACCCGACGGCGCGTCGCCGAGATAGGCCTTGCGGACCAGCGGATCGTTGCGGATCGCCGCCGCATCGCCGATCGCGATGCGCTTGCCGCCATCGAGAACAACGATGAGGTCGCTCAGCGACATGATCATCGGCATGTCGTGCTCGACGATGATGACCGCGATCCCGGTCTCCGCGATGCGACGGAGCAGAACCGTCAGCCGCTGCTTGTCGCCCTTCGAAAGACCCGCGGCCGGCTCGTCGAGCAGCAGGATCTTCGGGCGCAGCGCGAGCGCCCTCGCGATCTCGACCAGTCGCTTCTCGCCATGGGGCAGCGAGTCCGCGCGTCTGCTCAAATCGCCGTCGACACCGGCAAAGCGCAACAGCGACCGTGCAAGGCGCTCCTGCGCGTCATTGTGCAGCGCCGACACGACGTTGCCGAGCTTGCCCGCCGTCGCCGCCAGCAGGACATTCTCGATGATCGAGAGCGAGCCGAATAGCTGCGTCGTCTGGAACGTTCGCGCCACTCCGACACGCGCAAGCTGGTGTGACGGCAAACCGGTGACGTCGCGGTCGCCAAGCTTCACGGTGCCGGATTTCGGACGGTAGAAGCCGCAAAGCAGATTCAGCGCGCTGGTCTTCCCCGCACCATTGGGGCCGATGATGCTGGTCACCGTGCCGGGTTCGGCGGTAAACGAGACGTCCTGCACGGCGCGGACACCGCCGAACGAGATCGAGAGGTTTGCGACGTCAAGACGCGACGCGCTGCTGGTCCCGATGCCGAGGTCGGCGACCGGCTCGGCGCCCACCGCGCCCGGATCGGCCTTCGATCCCGTCGGCAGGAACCTTGCCGCGAATTGCTCGATCAGCCCCATGATGCCTGAGGGTGCGACCCGCAGCACGGCGAAAAGCAGCACGCCGAAGGCAAGCAGACGATACTCCGCGAGGTCGGACAGCATTTCCGGCAGCAGCACGACGAGCGCCGCCCCGATCACCGGCCCCAGCGCCGAGCCGGCGCCGCCGACCATGACGCCGAACAGCAGCAGGATCGATTGCAGAAAGGGGAACGAACTCGGACTGATATAGCCCTGGAGGGGCGCAAACAGCGCCCCCGCCAACGCCATCGCTGCGGCCGAGATGATGAACGCCACGGTGCGGACCCGCACGAGATCAATGCCGATCGAGCGCGTCGCAACCTCGGTGTCGCGGGCGGCACGCATGGCGTAGCCCCAGCCGCTCCGCTTCAAGCGCTCGAACAGGATGAGACCGGCGAACACCAGCACGATGCCCGCGATCGCCAAATGCCGCTCCGACAGCGGAAAGCCGAACACCTCCGGCGGCGCGGTCAGGATCAGGCCGTTGCCGCCGCCCGTGAGGTCGCGCCACTCGATCGTGCCGTGCTCGACGATGAAGCCGAAGGCGATCGTCACCATCGCGAGATATGGACCTCGCACGCGCAAGGCCGGCATGGCGAGCAGACCACCGACGACGCTGACAAGGGCAATCGCGGCAGCCGTCGCCGCCGGATAGGGCCACCCCGCCTTCTCCATCAGGAGCACGGTCGTATAGGCCCCGATCGCCATGAAGCCGATGTGGCCCAGCGAGATTTGCCCCGCCAAACCGAGCAGCACGTTGAGGCCGATACAGGCGATCGCCGTCAGTGAGATGGTCGCGACCAGGAACACGCCGTAGCTGTCGGCAACGGCGGCATAGAGGATAGCGGCCGCGAGTGCCGAGACGGCGGCGAGAATAGAGACGCGAGAGGTCATACCTTTTTCACTCCGGCTCGGCCGAGCAGCCCGTGGGGGAGGACGACAAGGATCGCGATCACCGAGGCGAATGTGATGATCTGGGTGTAGACCGATCCCAGATAATTGGTCGCGAACACCTCGATCAGGCCGAGACAGAGCCCGGCCAGCATCACGCCCCAGGCGCTGCCGAGGCCGCCGATGATCGCCGCCGCGAAGGCCTTGATGCCGAACAGCGTGCCCATTTCGGATGACACGTTGAACAGGGGCGCGATCAGCAGCGCCGCGACCCCGGCCAGCATCGCCGAGACCGCGTAGCTTGCCGCGATGGCGCCGCTGACGTTGATGCCCATCAGCCGGGCGGCGTTCGGGTTCTGGACCACCGCGAGCATGGCGACGCCGTGACGCGTCCGGCGACTGAGCAGATGAAGTGCCAGCGCCAGCAGCAATCCGACCACGGGAATCAGGAGCTGCAACGGATAGACCCCCGCGCCCTCGACGATCTGGATCGGCTTGGCCGCCAGGACGGACGGAAAGCTGCGCGGCTCCTTGCCGAAGACGAACATCATCACGTTGTCGACGATGATGCCGACCGCAACGGTCGCCATCAGCCAGTTGTCGGAGCCGCGCTGCACGAACGGCCGGACGGCAAAGCGCTCAATCAGCAGGCCATAGACCGCGCAGACGAGCAGAACGGCGGGAATGCCGGCCGCGGCCGGCCATCCCCACAGCACGAGGAAGAAGTATCCGGCAACGGCTCCCAGGGTCATCGAGCTGCCTTGGGAGAAATTGACCGTGCCGGAGACGGCGTAGGTGACGTGGAAGCCAAGCGCAAGCAGCCCGTACATACTCCCGAGCGCCAGTCCTGTTATCACCGCGGGAAGAAATGACATCGATGACTACCCTGCTTGTTTAACGGACGATCTCGCGCGGTCAGTTCCGCGCGAACGGCATGATGTGGTTGTCCTCGAACCGCGCCCAGATGTAGTCCCCCGCCGTCAGCGCATCGTGCTTGTCCTGCGCGAACGGCTTCTCATAGGTCTTGATCAAGCCGTCCACGCGGTCGATGGCGTAGAAACCGTCACGGACGGCGGTCGGTTCGGTGCCACCGGCCTTTTCGATTGCTCGCGCAATGACCAGGATGGAATCGTAGGCGTTGGCGACGCCAACCGCCGGCGTCACGTCCGCGGGACCCTTGATGTCCGAATACTTCGCCTGCAAGGCCGACATCACCCGCTTGCCGACCGGCGACAGGTTCCCGAAGAAGCTGTAGGTCTGGACGAAAATCACGTTCTCCGCGCTCGGCCCGGCGAGCTCGGTGAAACGGCCGCCGGCCGGCCCCCAATGCGAAACGATCGGTGGCGCCCAGCCCATGCGGTCGAGCGATTTCACCACCTGGGAGGACGGTCCGACATTGCCGACCAGGTAGAGCGTATCGGCGCCGGCCTGCTTCAGCCGCGACAGCTGGGAAACGACATCGACGTCGTTGCCTTCGAACTTCTCGACACCGGCAGGCTCGATTCCTGCGGCCTTCAATGCCGCCTTCAGGCCATGCTCGTTCGACTCGCCCCAGGGATTGTTGACCAGGATGAGCCCGGGCTTCTTCGCATTGTAGGTCTTGCGCGAGAATTGGACGATCGCCTTGTCGACCTCATCGTCCATGGCCGAGACGCGGAACACGTAGTTGGACGGCGCGCCGTTCCGCGTGATGTTGGTCCCGGCGGCCCACGGCACGACGAACGGCACCTTGACGTTGTTGACGAATGGCACGATGGCAAGCTCGACCGGCGTGTCGAGGCCGCCGACCAGGACCGCGACCTTCTCGCGCTGAATCAGCTCGCGCGCGGCGATCAGCCCTTTGGCCGGATTGCTCTCGTCGTCGCGGCGGACGAGCTCGAGCGGACGTCCAAGCACGCCGCCCTTCGCATTGATTTCCTCGATGGCAATTGTCGCTCCGCGGGTCAGCGCCTCGCCGGCGCGCGCCGACTGGCCCGACAGGGCGGTCACCAGGCCGATCTTGATCGGTTCAGCCGCGCGCGTGCCAGACGTGAACGGCAACGCGGCCAGCAGGATCGTCGCTGCGGCGTGCCAAACCGGCCAACGACGCGCAGGTCCGGACGAAACTATGCTCCTGAAGTTCATCTTCGGTGTTCCTCCGCTGATAGCGGCCTCGGCATCGAAGCCGCCAGTTCCTCCGCTGCCGCTTATGCGCGGACTTGACGGAAGTAAAAACTTTCTTCAAAAATATTCCGATGTCAAGCGAGCGATCAGCCGCGCGGAGAAAATTCCGATGGACCCAAGGAATGTCGAGGCCCGCGACGTGTTGATCTCGATCGCGGAAGATGGCGACCGCCTGTCGCGCGGGGAAGCGGTACTGCGCTCGGATTCTGTCGGACCGGCCCTCGCCGCTCACGGACGCTATCGCTACAGCGCGATCGGGCAACGCCCGGATTTCAATTGGCCGCAAGGGCGGCGGCTTGCCGTCTATGTCGGTCTCAACCTCGAGCATTTCGCATTCGGCGACGGGCTCGGTGCCGAGCTCTGCCCCGGCGGTCCGCATCCGGACGTCCTCAACTACGCCTGGCGCGACTATGGCAACCGTGTCGGCGTGTGGCGCCTGATCGAGCTGTTCGACGAGCTGGAGCTGCCGCTGTCGGTGCTCGCAAACAGCGGCATCTATCACTACTGCCCTGAAGTCATGGAGGCATTTCGCGCCCGCGGCGACGAAATTGTCGGTCACGGCCGCACCAATTCCGAGCGCCAGGGCGTGCTCGCGCCCGACCAGGAGCGTCAATTGATCGCGGAAGCGACCGATGTCATCGCGCGCGCCGAAGGGCGGCCGCCGCGCGGCTGGCTAGGGCCCTGGATTTCGCAATCACAGGTCACACCCGATCTGCTGGCCGAAGCAGGCTACGAGTACCTGCTCGACTGGTGCATGGACGATCAGCCGGTGTGGTTCTCGACGCGGAACGGCGGCCGCATCCTTTCAGTACCCTATCCGCAGGAATTGAACGATATCCCCTCGATCGTCGGTCGCAAAGACTCCGGCGAGCAGTTCGCCACCATGATCACCGACACGTTCGAGGAGATGTTGGCACAATCGAAAAGGCAGTCGCTCGTCATGGGGATTGCGCTGCACCCCTATCTGGTCGGCCAGCCGCACCGCCTGCGTCCGCTGCGCCGCGCCCTGCAGACAATCCTGGCGCGTCGTGACGAGATCTGGATCACCACCGCTGGAGGCATCGCCGCGTTCTCGCGCGCGCTACCCGACGGCATCGTCCCAACATGACAAATCGTGACCCGATCGCCTCGCCGTTGCAACAAACCGGAGACGACCAGTGAGCACTGCCGACACGCTGTTTCGAAACGCCCGACTGGTCGATGGGCGCACCGTCGATATCGCCGTGCGCGATGGCCGCATCACCTCGATCGCGTCGCACTCGCAATCGCCGGTCGCGGGCGGCGAAACGCTTGATTTGGCCGGACGCCTGGTGTTGCCGGGGCTGGTCGATGGTCATATCCATCTCGACAAGGGCTTCGTCGGCGACGATTGGAAGTCCCACCGCCCCTGCACCGCCGGTTTCAGCGTGCGCGAGCGCGTCAAATTCGAAAAGGAGGCGCTTGCCGGCGCCAGGCCGATTGCGGTGCGGGCGGCGGCGCTGATCGACCTCTGCGTCGCGCACGGCACGACCCAGATGCGCAGCCACGTCGATATCGACCTTCAGGTCGGGTTGCGCAATCTCGAACAGGTCATGGCGGCGCGCGACGCGCACCGCGACAAGGTGTCGGTCCAGATCGTCGCCTTTCCGCAAAGCGGCATCGTGACGTCGCCGGGCGTGGCCGGACTGCTCGACGAGGCGGTTCGCGCCGGCGCGGACCTGGTCGGCGGCCTCGATCCGGCGGGTTACGATGCCGACATCGACGGGCATCTCGACGTCATCTTCGGCATTGCCGACCGGCGCGGGGTCGGCATCGACATTCACCTGCATGACGGCGGCTTGCTCGGTATCTTCGAGATCGAGAACATTGCACGCCGGACGAAGGCCCTCGGGCTCGGCGGCAAGGTCACGATCAGCCATGCCTATGCGCTCGGCGAGGTGCCGCGTGACGTCGTTCAGCGCACCGCGCAGCTGCTCGCCGAGGCCCGGGTCGCGATTTTGACCAACGCGCCCGGAGCGCATGCGTTTCCGCCGGTGCTGCTGCTGCGCGATGCCGGCGTCAATGTGTTCGCCGGCAATGACAACATCCGCGATTCCTGGTGGCCCTATGGCGACGGCGACCTCCTGGAGCGCGCCCTGATCGTCGGCTACCGCTCCGGCTTCAACACCGATGCCGACCTGGCGGCCGCCTTCAACATGGTAACCACCAACGCCGCGCAGGCCCTCGGCCTCCCGGACTATGGGGTGGCCAAGGGTGCGGCGGCGGACTTCGTCGTGCTCGACGCGCAGCACGTGCAAGAGGCCGTGGTGGCCCGGCCCAGGCCGCGCGACGTCTACAAGAATGGCCGCCTTGTCGCGCATGGCGGCACGATCGTGACGGCGGCGCGTTGATGTGGATGTGGAGACCGGAACATCGGGAAGGTTACCCCTTGACGAGCCGCCGCAATAGCGATCTCAATCCCGCGAGCCTGCGCGGCAGGGCCCCGCATCCCGTTGAACATGATGGGCGGGGATATATTGTCCGCGCCGGGCTCGTACAACCTGAGAAAAGCTTGTCCCGTGACTGAAACGACAGCATCGACCACCCCGGCCCGCAGCGCCACGCGCGGCAGACGGGCACGCGATTCCGCGTTGACGAAGGAAGCGATCCTGCACGCGGCAACGTTCGAGTTCTGCCGCAACGGCATTGGCGGGGCTCGAGTTGAAGCCATCGCGAAGCGCGCCAAAGCCAACATGCGGTTGCTGTACGCCTATTTCGGCGACAAGAACGGCCTTTATCTCGCCGTGCTCGAACACGTCTACACAGAGATCCGCGCGGCCGAACAGCAACTCAAGCTCGACGACCTCGATCCGGTCGCGGCCATGCGCGAGCTGATCAACTTCACGTTCAGCTTTTTCGGGGCGCACCAGAATTACATAGCCCTGATCAACAATGAGAACCTGCAGCGCGGGCGCAACCTGCGCAAATCGCGCAAGATCGCCGACCTCACGCTGCCCTTGGTCGCGAGCATCGAAAACATCCTTCGCCGGGGCCTAGCGGTCGGGCTGTTCCGCAGCGACGTCGATCCGGTTCAGCTCTACGTCACCATCACGGCCATGAGCTATTTTCATGTCTCCAACCGCTACACGCTGTCGGCGATGTTCGACAAGGATCTGGGAGAGCCGGACTGGCTGGAGAAACGTCGCCACCACGCGCTGGACGTGATCATGACCTGGTTGACGGCGATGGCGGCCGCAAGCGAGGGAAAACGGAAACCGTCCGCAGCCAGAACACCGGCCGGCGCCGCACGCTAGCTCACGCGCGGCAGATTTCGAACAGCCCTGCTGGTGCGAGCTAAGGGTGCTCGCTTCACCGGGCAGCGACGACGCCGTCGCTGCGGGGATCGCTGGCGCCCTCGAGCAGTCCGTCCGGGTGCCAGACGATTGCGCCGGCGTGGCCCATGAATTCCTCGAACGCACCGACCACCTGGATGTCGTGACCGAGCGCCCGCAGCGCGTCGACGACGGCAGGATCGAAACGCGATTCGACCTTGAGATTGTTGTTCTCCTCGCCCCATGTGCGACCGAGCAGCCAGCGCGGCGCGGTCACTGTCGACTGAAGGTCCTGACCGTGCAACGCGTAGCGTGTGAAGATCGCCGCCTGGGTTTGCGGCTGCCCTTCGCCGCCCATCGTGCCGTAGGACAACAGCCGGCCATCGCTGAGTTCAGCCATTGCGGGCTGAATGGTGTGGAACGGCAGCCGCCCAGGTTCCAGGCAGTTGATGTCGGTCTCGGCGAGACCGAAGCTCGTCCCACGGTTCTGCCAGGTGACCCCGCTTTGGGGCAGGATGACGCCCGAGCCAAACTCCCAATAGATGCTCTGAATGAAGCTGACGCTAAGACCGTTCCGGTCGGTCGCAGCGAGCCAGACCGTATCGCCCTGGGCCGGCGGGTCAGGCCAGCGCGCTGCATGATCGACGGCGACGGTCTTTTCGAGCGCCGCAATGGACTCGTCGGTGAGAAACCCAGCAGCCGACCGCGCCATGTAGTCGGGATCGGTCACGTAGCGATTGCGGATGCGGAACGACGCCTTCGTGCTCTCGACCAGCCGGTGCAGATGATCGACCCCGTCCGCGTCCCTCGCCATGCGCCGGGCATAGAGCGCGAGAATCAACAGCGAGGCCAGGCCCTGCGTCGGCGGCGGCATGTTGAACACCTTGTGCCCCGCCACATCGACCGACAGCGGCGTCACCAGTGATGCTTGATGCTGCTCCAGATCGGATAGGCGGAGCGGGCTGCCGAGCCGTTCGAGATCAGCCGCCATCGACCGCGCCAGGTCGCCGCGATAGAAATCGGAAAGGCCGGCTTGCGCCAGCTGCCGCAACGTGTCTGCCACGCGCGGCTGCCGCAACCGCGTGCCGACCGCAAGCGGAGCGCCCTGCGGCAGATAGACTTCGGCAAAGCCAGGCACATCCTGCAGTTCAGCGCGCTTCTTCGTGGTGTTGTCGTGCAAGGTCTGGGTCACGGCGACGCCATCGGCGGCATAGCCGATCGCAGGTTCGAGCAGCCGCGACAACGGCATGCGCCCCCCGTGGCGATCGCGGCTGAGCTCATGGGCCTTCTGCCAGCCATCGACGGTCCCGGCAGCGGTGAGTGCCGCGAGCGGTCCGCGGCTTGGGATGGTGCTGCAGCCATGCTCGCGATACCAGGCGCGGCTGGCGGCCTTCGCCGACCGTCCGCACGCCTGGATTCCGACCGGCGAAGAGCCCGCCCGGCCGACCAGCCAGAAGCTGTCGCCACCAAGGCCGTTCATATGCGGATAGACCACCGCGATCGTGGCGGCGGACGCAATCATCGCCTCGACCGCATTGCCCCCCTCGGAAAGGACGGCGAGCCCGGCCTGCGCCGCAAGGTGATGCGGCGCGGTCACCATTCCGCTATAGCTTCGCTTGGTCTGCAGCATGAACGCGTTCTCCGAAAACTGCGATTTGTAATAATATTCTTACTTACATTGTCAAGCGGCCGTCGCCTGGCTGCGGCGGCGCGAACGCTCTGCTGGCGGGGTGCCGCGCGAGGTGGATCGAGGCGAAAGCGGAAATCGGCCGCGCAAAACTGCGTGTCAGCGGCAGCGGGGCGGGTCGCCGGATTCCCGGAGGTCCTGAATCTGTTCCGAAAAAGATGCAAAAAATGTAGTCTCCCGAACCATGGCGACGATCCACGAATTCGGCCCCTACCGCCTCGACGCGGAAGCCGTGATGTTGTTTCGAGAGTCCGAACCGGTCGCGCTCGGGCGGCGCGCGGTGACGCTGCTTCGGCTGCTTGTCGAGCAGGCCGGAACGCCGGTTTCCAAGGACGCATTGATGCAGGCGGCGTGGCCGGGGCTTGCGATCGAGGAGAGCAACCTGACGGTGCAGATCGCCGCCCTGCGGCGGGTATTTGCCGACGTCGAGGGCGGTGCGACCTGGATCGAGACCCTGCCGCGCCGCGGCTACCGCTATGTCGGGCCACTGGTCGCCGCCGAATTCGGCGCCGGCCTGCCCACCTCGCCGGCAATAACGGTGCCCGATGGGCCGTCGCTTGCAGTGCTGCCGTTCTCGAATCTCAGCGGCGATCCCGCGCAGGAATATTTTTCCGACGGAATCACGGGAGACATCATCGCCGAACTGTCGCGCTTCCGCTCGCTGTTCGTTGTCGCCCGCCACTCCAGCTTCGCCTACAAGGGCAAGACGCCCGAGATCAAGCAGGTCGGTCGCGAACTCGGCGTCAGGTACGTGGCCGAAGGAAGCGTGCGCAAGATCGGCAGCCGGATGCGGGTGATCGTCCAGCTTCTCGATGGCGCGAGCGGTTACAATCTCTGGACCGAGCGCTACGACCGCGAACTCGAAGACATCTTCGCCCTGCAGGACGAGATCGTCCGCGCAATCGTCGCAGCCCTTCCGGGTCGGCTCGAGGACGCCGGCCGCGAGATCGCGAGACGCAAGCCGACCCCGAACATTACAGCGTATGACCTGGTTCTGCTGGGCAACGAGCGATGGCGTCAATTGACCGTGAAGGGCATGGCGGAAGCCAGGCAGTTTTTCCGGGACGCAGTCGCGCTCGATCCGCAATATGCCCGCGCTCACGTCAACATTGCCTGGACGATCGTCTGCGACGTGTTTCTCGAATCGCCCGGCACGGCGAAGCTCGACGACGCGCTGAGCGAGATCGAGACCGCGCTCGACATCGACGGCGGCGACGCCTGGGCCCATGGCGTCTTCGCGCAATTGCTGTTCCTGCGTCGCGAGGATGCCAAGGCCGAAATCCATTTCAGCCGGGCTCTGGCGCTCAATCCAAACGACGCCGACGTCGCCGCCGTTTTCGCGAACATTCTGGTCTACTGGGGACGGTGGCGAGAGGCACTCGCATGGATCGATGCGGCCAAACGACTAAATCCCTTCCCGCCCAATCTGTACCACTGGTACCACGCGCTCGCGCTCTATTCGGGGCGCCGGTACGATGAAGCAGTCAAGACGCTGATGGAGGCGCGATCCCCCGACCGCTGGTCGCACAGTCTGCTTGCCGCCTGTTATGCGCAGATGGGTCGGCACAGCGAAGCGCGATCCGAAGCCGAAGCGTTCGTCACGGAACGTTGTCGTGAAATGAGCGCGAACGGCGCAACGCCGCCGGCGAACACCCTCGATCTCGTTCGAGCGCGGGCCGAAAGATACAGAAATTCGGTCGATCGCGAGCACTTCCTTGATGGCTTGCGCAAGGCCGGCCTATCGGGCTGAGCCGATCGGAATATGGCGTGGGGCAATTCGAGGCCCGTGGTAGCGTGGAGCGCTACCGCCTTTCCCCACACCCAGAGAATCCACGGCATCTTCTGCAATCTTTCGCCCAATATCGAATCGCAAACGCTTCTGATGCGCGCTGTGCGGAAGCAGTTCTTTATGGAGGTCGAGGACGAAGGGGAGCGTCTCCGCGGAAAAACGCAGCGTCTGATCTTTGAATCTTTTGGATCTGGCCTGGGATCAGCTCAATCTGAAGAGATTGAGAATTGGAAAACTCCAAGAAGGCGTCCGTGGTTTCGAATATTTGACCCACGAGCCCGCGATGCTCTGGTTCGATGATGGAGTAAATGTCGGGTTTGTCGCACCTCCACCATCCTGACCATAGTTCCGCTTTCTTCTCATTGGGATCAAAAATAAGGATGAGCGCCCCGCCGTCCTCATAGATGAGCTCAGCGGGCACGCAGCCGTGTATGATCAGCGTTTGCAGAACGTGGCAAAACTCGTACCCAAATACGTACACATCAGGCTTTAACTTAACGACGATAGGTTGGTCTGCGTTATCGTACCCGAAGGAATCGGTGCTGCTTGGCGGTTTAACCACTTGATGCTTCCCGCGCTTGCGCCATGAAGCGAATCGTTTAGCTGCCCGCTTGGGATCAGTGATCCTGGTTGGTCAGCCGATACGTCAGGCGCTCACCTCGATACCCCGGGGAGCACTAGCCGTCCGCGCCCGACGCTCTGAGATACGTCGCTCTATGCCGCGCCGGCGATCGGGTATCGGAACCTGCGAATCCCGCACGTTGCTCCTTCGCCTGACAAGAATTCTCCGATCAGCCACCCTGCGTTCCGAAACCACTATTCGGTCGTCTCTCCACACGACGCTTGCCGATCCGGCGATCGCTCTTTCCGGACGGGCGGCATAAGCCCTGCGCGCCACCACCTCGCGGAGCGCCAGCCAGATGAACTCGCTGTTGGTGGAAAGATATCGCCGCCATAATTTGCGCGGCTCCATCATCAGGCGCCAGAACCACTCGAGACCGAACGATTGGAATAGCCGAGGAGCACGCCTGATAAAGCCGGCCAAAACGTCGAAGCTGCCGCCGACCCCCAGGATGACGGGAACTTGCAGCCGGTCCCGATAGCGTTCGCTCCATACCTCCTTGAACGGGGACGGCAAGCCGATAAAAAGAATGTGTGCGCCGCTGGCCCGTATCTCATCGACGATCATTTCGTGCTCGTCCGGACCGAAGTAACCGTTCCGGAAACCAGCGATCTTCAGTTGCGGAAAGCGCGCCTCGCAGACGCGCACGAGCTTTTCGACGACTTCCTGATGCGCCCCTAGAAAATAGACACAAAGTCCGTTGGACACGGCAGCCCTTAAGAGCCCTTCCATCAGATCGATGCCGGCCACGCGTTCCGGCATATGTTGACCTGACGCTCGTATTGCCCAAACCACCGGCATACCGTCCGCGACCGTCATATCGGCCGCGGAACATGCGTGCGCCAACTCCACGTCTCGCCGCATCATGCAGAGATGCGACGCATTGATCGTCATGACGATGTGAGAATTGTTCGAGCGGCGACAGATATCGACACAGCGCTGCGCCGCCTGATCGAGCGTAACCGCATCAAATTCGACGCCCAATAGGCTTACGTGTTCCGTCATCTGCTCAACTTTCCTGCGGCGATTGCCGGCTGGCTTGCCACCGAGCCACCTGCTCGGCGTCCAGGCGAGCTGTGGCAGCTCGTTTACCCAGCCTCAGGCACGCGTGCTGATAGGCACGAAGAAAACGTCTGAACTCGGGGTCGTTGTAGCGCGGCAACCCCTTTGCCCAGCTGCTGAAGTATCCCCAAAGCATCGCGACGCTTCCGATGAACATTGGGTGCGCGCGAAGACGGGAAGCCGCCACCGCCAGATAGTAAAACGGCGAGGTGCCCATGAAATACTGACCGAAGCCAGCACGAATTCTGCCTGCCCAGATGCTGTTCTGGCTGGCCCCTTGCGGACGAAGGTGGACGAACCGGATTGGTTCTGAATCGACGCTCTCGGCGATCCAGCCCAGCATTCTGGCGCGGTGGCAATCGATGCCATCCCACATGACTTGTCGCACGAATCCCCCGATCTGCTCGAAGCAGGCAACGCGATAGAATTTCGTCATTCCAACCGACATTTCATCGCCGCAGACCTCGGGCACGAGATCGCCGGTTTGGGGATGAACGAACCAGGGTTTGCCGGAGGTCGTCCCGATACGTGGATTGCCTTCCATTCGCTGCATCAAAAGTTCGAAGTAGCGAGGCGGCAGGTCGAGATCCATATCAAGCTTGCACAAATAGCCGAAGTCGCCGAGCGACACTTGATCGAGACCATCATAAAACGCCTCAATCACGCCGGGCCCTACCCGCCGGTGGCCTCGATCCTGGCGGCGCACGACGCGCAGATAAGGCAACCGCGCCGCATACTCTTCCAGAATCTGTGGCGTGTCGTCGGTGGATCCATCGTCAACGACGATCCACAGCGCTGGCGGCACCGACTGTACAGCCACGCTGTCCAGCGTGCGGCGGAGATAGGGTCCCTCATCGCGGCAGGGCGAAATCAGCACATACCTGCGCGGCGCTGAGCTGCGCGTAGACCCTGAAGCACTGTCAAGCTCGTCCACAGCCCTACTCCCGGTAATATCCTTCGGACCTGACCCCATTTCTTGCCTCGATGGTTCTGAGCTCAAGAGGGTCAATCTGGTTGAGCACGATGGTCGACACTCGCTCACGGATGAGCTGCGTTACCGACAAGGCTTCGAGCACGCTCGTACGCTTGGTCTGACCGCATTCCACAACGAAGACGAACTCATCGATGAAGCGCTCGATCAGCCTAGCGTCGACCACCGACATGATCGGCGCCACCTCCACCACGATGTAGTCATAGGATTTCCGTGCAACAGCGAGCAGGTTTTCCATTTCCTGCGAGCCCAGGAGCTCTGCGGCGTTTGGAATCCTGACCGTGCACGCATTTGGCAGGACATCCAGCCCCGAATGCGGCCGCTTGCAAACAAACTCGTCAAGACGAGAGGGATCTTCCAGCGCTTCGAAAAGGCCGACCTTCGCATCCGGGGAAAGTGCAGTCGTGAGATTCCGGAGATGAAGGTCGGCATCGATCAACAGCGTGCGCGACCCAGAGGACGACAATATGAGCGCGGCAAGATTGGCGGCAACGACAGTCTTTCCCTCTTTCGAAACCGCCGACACGACGCCGATGACCTTGCCCCCGGTCGAGGTGGACGAACGGTCGAGCATCGCCTTCACATTGCGAAGGCCTTCCGCGAAGCGCGAGAAGGGGGCAGCAAGGACATGCTCCTCGATTGGCAATTGACCAGCGTAGACGAAGGGCAGTCCGATGCACCGTGTTTCGGTCACCTGTTCGACGGCCTTGGGCGTACGGAACACGTCCGCCATCCATTCACGTCCGAAGGCAGAGCCTATGCCGAGAAACAGGCCAAGAAAAATGCTGCCTGCCGCCACGATGAGGGTCTTCTTGGAACTCTTTGTCAGCGGCGGAACTGCTCTCGTGATGATCTGCGCACTCTGGGCCGGAAGCGTCTCCGCCTGCGCCGCCTCGATCTCCTTATGCTTTTGCAGGAAGCCACTATAAAGATTGCGTAGCGCCTCGGCGGCGCTCTCGAGTTCTCGCAGCCGGCTTCCGGTTTCCGCGGAAAGCTTTGCGGCCGTGTCTTCGAGTTCGGTCTGTCGTGCCTTGGCGACTTCGTATTCGCTGGCGTAGGAATCGGTAATGCGACCCTCGTCGGACCGAATGGCGGCGTCAACGCTGTTGAG
This sequence comes from Bradyrhizobium ferriligni, assembly GCF_056837965.1. Taxonomy (NCBI): domain Bacteria; kingdom Pseudomonadati; phylum Pseudomonadota; class Alphaproteobacteria; order Hyphomicrobiales; family Nitrobacteraceae; genus Bradyrhizobium; species Bradyrhizobium ferriligni. The sequence continues at coordinate 83,952 of NZ_JBXEJO010000001.1, read as the reverse complement.
TTGCGCACGAAGCTTGACGACAGCCGCGTGCCTGCGACCGACGCGAGCTTCCATTTCCGCAAGGCGAGACGCAAGGTCGCGCTTTTGCGTGCGGAGACGTGCAAGTTCGCTGTTGTTGAGCGCGAAGTTGATGACTGCCGCCCGCTTGTCGTTGAATAGCGCATCCGTCGACACGGCTGACGGAATCCCGTTTGCCTCTGTCCGCTTGATACGGTCGAGGCGCTCCTTTGCCTCGACTGCCGCGAACTTGGCATTCATCAGCTGGGTATTCAGACTTGCCAGGAGCTCGGTATCCTGCGCGCCAGTGCTGCTGAGGTTGTTAGCCGTCTTGAAGTCCTGCAGCGCCTTGTCCGCGTCGGCTACCTGCTTCTTCAGCTCGATGAGCCGCTCCTGCAGCCATCCGCTCACCTTCTGCGTCGACTTCAATTTTGCGTCCTGCAGGGACGCGAGATAGCTATCCACGATGCCGTTGGCGATCTTCGCGGCCTTCTCCGCACTCTGCGACTCGACTGTCACATTGATAACGTTGGCGACATCCTCTCGCGCAATTGTCACGCGCTTCAACAGAGCTTCGAGAGCAGCTCGTTCAGCGGCAGCTGTGGCTGCCGCCGTGCTGGCGCTCTCGTCTGTGGCGCTCGCAAGCGCAGATCGGCCGGCAAACTCGCTATCACTGGCCAGATTCAGCGAACGAATGACCGGCAGCATTACCCTGTCGGATGAAAGTACGTAAAGCTGACTGCCGACCTCCACTTCGTCCATCGTCGGTTGATCCACGATCTTGTTGGTCTGCAGATAACGATTGAGACTTCGATCGATGAGGATGCGCGCACTGCTCTTGTAGGGTGCCTTCATGACAACAACGGAAGCCCCGGCGACCGCCAGCCCAATCAACAGTCCGATAACGGGCAACCGCCATTCACGGCGCAGAACGTCAACGACGTCCCACAAGCCGAACGTCGGCCGGGCCGCCGCTGGCGGACCGTAGTCTTCCGCAAGCGGCTGGCCGTATTCCTGAATGACCAATTGATTGGTTCTGGTGTCCATGGCTTCGTTTGATCAGTACGCCGGTTGGGAGAGCGGTGGTGTCGGCCGCGAATGCATCTCGGCATTCGGCAAAAGATTGACGCTCGTGATGTGATCAGTTGGACGTTGCGGCCGACGGACATTCAGAAGATCATGCACGATCAGTTTGCTGGCGTGCCCGTCACCGAACGGATTGGCTCCGAGAGACATGGCTTCGTGCTCCGCTGGCACATCGAGCAGGCGTTCGACGCCCGCGACGATGCGAGCCGGGTCGGTGGTGACCAGGCGAGCTACGCCGGCGTCAACGGCCTCCATGCGCTCGCTGGTATCTCGCATGACGAGCACCGGCTTGCGAAGCGCCGGTGCCTCCTCCTGAATTCCACCGGAATCGGTGAGGATGAGATATGAGCGCGTCATGAGGTAGACGAACTCGGGATAGTTCAGGGGTTCGATCAGGAAGATATTCGACGCATCGCGCAGATGATCAAATACCGGCCCGCGCACGTTCGGATTGAGATGAACGGGATACACGATCTGAATGTCGTCCCGCCGACTGATCGTCTTCAATGCCTCGCAAATTTGCCGGAACCCGGATCCAAAGCTCTCGCGCCGGTGTCCGGTCACCAGAACAAGTCGCTTCGACGTATCGAGCCATGAGTATTTCACCTCGAGCGACCGGCGAAGTTCGCCCGGTTGAGCGATATTTGCGGCCATACGAAGCAGCCCGTCGATCACGGTATTGCCGGTGACAATCACGGCGTCCGGCGGATAGCCTTCCTTCAGCAGGGCTGAACGCGCACGCGACGTCGGCGCATAATGCCTCGTCGTAACGACCGCAGTGACCCGCCGATTGGCTTCCTCCGGCCACGGGCTCATGAGATTGCCGGTTCGCAATCCCGCCTCGACGTGCCCGACACTGACCGACCGGAAGAACGCGGCAAGTGCAGCCGCCGTACTGGTTGCGGTGTCGCCCTGCACAAGAACGTAGTCCGGATTGTAGTCGGCGATGATCGGATCGATTCCGGTCATGACCGCACTGAACACTTCGCTCAACGACTGGTTCGGTCGCATGATGTTCAGGTCGTAGTCAGCCTTCAACGAGAACGCCGACATCACATCGTCGAGCATCTGACGATGCTGGCCCGTCACGCAGACGCGCGTTTCAATTCCTTCTGCTTCGCCCAGCGCCAGCACAAGCGGTGCCATTTTGATCGCCTCTGGACGAGTACCAAATACGCTAAGAATACGCATGAAGCCCGACGCCGCCTGTGTTCAAAAATTTTCCGTGTTGAATATTCTTGCCGTGTCGAAATGATGCGGCACGCTACCGGATTTTCCCGACGCGTTCATCGCCAACGTGGGCTCGGCGCATGTTAAATGAAATTTATAGCTAATTCTCGCGATTGCCGCAGAGCGCGTTGCGCATCATCGAAGCCGGTTGTTGTCAAGCGGTTCCAGATTTAACTTTTTCGAGTTAACGCGCACTCAATCGTTGTCCGCTGACCTTCTTCGCAACTGTCAGCGAGTTCCAGATTTAACTTCTCCAGGTTAACGCGCATTTGTCGATGCATCCTCGTGCTTGCCTTCGCAACGGCTCGGCGAGAATGCCCATGCGTGCAATGAACTCCAATGACAGGCTCGCATTATCCAATTTCGGGAAAACTTGGACAAAACAAGATTAAATAGCGTATGGACTTGCGTTGATTGGCGCCGTTCGTGACGACGATCAGCACGCAACTCGCTCCTGGTCGAGGGATTCCGGAAGTGGTGTGGCCGGCATTTTCCGGCGTTTGATAGGTCGGAGGCAGCGCCTCGTGGAAGGCAAGGTTTTACTCCTCTCGCAGCGTCGGATTTCCGATCTTGTCGCATTTTGCCTCAGCTATGAGTTCGAGGACAATTTGGCGGCGATGACGCGCGCCGATCGGTTCGATGTTCGAGATCGTGCTGCACTGGAGTTCTCGCGGCGAGTCTACAAGTGGACGCGCCTTGCATCAGGATCGACCAAACTGGCAGGTGTGCTGGCACCCTCCCCGCCGCAGCTGCGGCTGCAACGCGATTACGAACTGTTCTTTCCGATCTTCAGCAATGCGTATCAACTCCACGCGCTCGCCGCAATTCCCGACTGGCGCAAGCGGTGTCGCAAGGCCGCATGCTTCATCACTGAAGTCTGGGCAGACGACATCCCGGAGTATCTGATCGAGCTCCTGTCCGGATTTGATCATATATTCGTCGGCCTGCATCACTGCGCACCGCAGATCGCGCGCATAGCGGGTCGACCGTGCAGCTATCTGCCGCTGGCTGTCGACGTGGAGCGGTTCGCACCGAAGCCCGAGCAGCAGCGATCGATCGCCGTGTGCAACATCGGACGTCGTTCGGCGACGACCCACGCCGCGTTGCTGGCCGGCGCCGAGAGAGAGCGCTTCTTCTACTACTACGACACTGTGGCAGCGAGCGGTTCGAACCGGAAGGAAAGAACGTTCCGGGTCGACAATCCGGAAGAACACCGCATCATGATTGCGAATATCCTACAGCGCAGCCGCTATTTCATTGCCAATCGCAGCCACGTCAACAACCCGGAGTTCACGGCGGGCCGAGACGAGATTTCCGCTCGCTATTATGAAGGTGCTGCAGCCGGGGCAGTGATGGTCGGAGAAGCGCCCCGCACCGAAGAGTTTGCACGGCAGTTCGACTGGCCCGATGCCGTCATTCATGTGCCCTTCGATTCGCCGCACATTTGCCAGATCCTCGAAGCGCTGGACGCAGAGCCGGCGCGACTGCGAGCGGTTCAGAACGCAAACGTCCGGGAAGCCGCGCTGAGGCACGATTGGCTCTACCGCATACAGACGGTATTCGACATCCTCGGTATTGCTCACACCGACCTGATGAGCGCACGAGCCAACCGTCTGCGCCAGATCGCCGGATCCTTTGAGCTGCCAGCAGCCGCCTGAAATCGTCACCTCGGGTGGTACGGAGCAATGCGGCATTTCCGCCGGTTTATGGTTAACGCCCTGTTAAGCGGCGGCTGCTACATCCCAGCAGGTAGGCGATCTCGATCATATGATCGCAAGGGTGTCGCGAACGTCCGCAACGGTGGACAAACGTCAAGCTGCGTATCCAGGCATGAAACGCTCCAGTCAGCTTCCCTCGGCTCAAGCGGCCATCCTGAATGCGCCGCCTTTGCCACGTCAGGCAGACAGGCTTGCTGCACCTCTGCGACGGCGTGGCGCCTGGACGCAATTCGTCGAAGCCCGCCTGCGCGAGCCCGCAAATCCGGAGCGCGATCCCGCCGGACCGCCAGACAGTCCGACCGACGAGCATCCGACGGTCCTTGGCGAGGATCCGAGCTCGCCGAACGGTGGACCGACGGATGAAGCTCATCCGCTCCTTGACCTGGAGCAACCCCTGCAGCCGATTGTGCTCCCGCAGGATGAGGTCAGTCGGCGCCTGAATGAGGCCGCGGAGAACATCGGACGCCGGACGAACGTGTCTCGGCCCGATGCCGGGCCAGACGACGGGCCCGTCCCCCCTGCGGCCGATCCAAACGATGTTTCAGCGGAGGACTCCGACAACCGCCCGCAGCCAGCACCACCGGACTCGCATACCGGCTCAGCCGTAGGCTTGTACGCGACTGAGGCAGATGAAGGAGAGGGATTCAGTCCGGCCGCGGATCCAGGTCCGAACTCGGTGCCACCGGCGTCAATCCGTCTAGCAGTACAACCGCCCGTGCACACCAGCACTGCCGAGGCGAGCGTCGCGGTGCAGGAACAGCAGACGATACTAATCGAGAAGCTGATCGCCGAAGAACTTCAGAGCTCGCCGCGGGACCGACGTTCGGTCACCAGCGAATGGAAAGTGCGCAACTTTGTATGGTTCCTCGCTCCAACAACGGTTCTGCTGGCGATTGGGACCGGAATGCTCATGCGGGGCAATGTTGCATCCCTGTTCAGCACAGCACCCCAGGTTGTCAGCCATTCGAACGCGACGCCCGTTCAGCCGCCACCGCAAAGCGGACGCAAGCTGAAGCCGGCAATTGCTACTTTCGTACATCGCGCTCCGATCGAAGCAGCCGCGCCCGCACCACCCGCACGTTCACTGCCGACGACATATGGGATTTTTGCGTCAAGCAACGGGCGGATGATCCGGCTCGAGCCGATGAACATCCGCCTTCCCGACAGCCGGATCGCCGTGTCGGTATTGAGCACGAAGCCGGGCACCGTTGTGGTGCCGCACGGCCCGCTGTCGTTTGTCGCGTATCAGCGCGAGCTTATGACAAGCGCGCCCGACAACGCACAATTGCGCATTCTCGCCCAGGTCGCACGAACACCGTCGTCACCGGCAGTCGCCATGGCCAACGATGCCTGGGCGATCCGGTCCGTTTCCGTCGACCTGACCGTAGCGCCGGTCCCTGAAAACCGCGAGATGGTCGAGCTGCAGCCAGTGAACCCCGATCTCGTCCTCTCACCCGGCCGTTACGTGCTGGTCTTCAAAAACCAGGCCTACGACTTTGTCGTAGCCGGCAAGGTTACCGATAAGGCACATTGCCTCGAGAGGGCGGAAACGCCGGACGGCGACAGGTTCACCGAGTGTCGCAAGCTCCCGTAATGTAGGGCGGCCCGGTCCTAGGGCGGCGTCGACGCGACCGCGGCCGGCGGCAACTTCGTCGCTTTCGCAGTGGCGGCACCGACGCTGAGCTGGCCGGTCCTACGCCAAAGCAGCAGCCCTGCTCCGCCGCCGATCGTACAGATCGTAAGCAGCACAATTTCCCCGCGCCCCAATCCTCCAGAGATCAGCGCGTAGGGCAGCATGCCCAGCCCCATCCAGAAGAGCTTTTGCCACTGGTAGGAGTCGTACCTCTTGCCAAGATTGCGACGCTTGAACCACAGATCTTTCGCTTCGCGCGAAAACGGAAGAACACGTCGGCACACGGCTGGACCAAGGCGAAGCGCGAGCAGCAGGGCGAGAAACATCGGCAACGCGACCACGATACGATCGTCGCCCCCTGACAGCAGTCGGAAGACCGGCAGAATGCAAAGGCCGAGGCCGATCCTCAGAAATGCCCCGGCGGGCCACGTGTCCAAGTTAATCAGGAAGCGCTCAAAGGAGGTCATGGGCGTAATCCAGGATCAGGAGTTGACTTGCAGTCGTACAATGCCGAAATCGCGTAGCAAGGACCACGCGAGTTGCAGTGGCCGCGTGATCCTGAAGACCCCGACCACGACAGTCAGGTAGGCCGTCACACAGATCACGCTCGCGACGGGAATTCTCAGCAACCGCGGCAATTCCTGCAGGAATGCCTCCTGTATCGAGAAAGCGACCGCGACCGCGACCAGCGCAGCAATGGTCTGCGGCGCTGTCGCGCGCAGGACGTCCCCGATTGTGATCCCGACAGGCCTGCCGGCATAGACGAGCGCAGGAACGAACAGCACAAACATGGTGACCGTGTAGGCGATCGTCACTCCGACCACACCGAACGGCAGTCCGGCTGCAAGCGCAACCAGTTGGCAGATTGCACTGAAGATGCCCCATCGCATCCACCGATCGGGACGCCCGACTGCGACATGCACCCAGCCGAGAGTTCGCTCGATGCAGTCGGCAATGCCGCGAATGGCGAGGATGCAGAGCAAGGGGCCCGCGGGAGACCATTTCTCTCCGAGAAGTACGATCACGATGTCATGAGCGCTCACGGCCAGGGCCGCGAAGGCAGGCCCCGAAAAGTAGCAAAGCAATGACAGCGCGCCTTCCCAGGAGCGCTTCAGTTCGGCCGCACTGTGCTGGAGCTTACTCAGTCCCGAAACCGCGATGTTGTGCAGCGGCTCACTGAGAATCGACAGCAGGTTGTTGTAGATCGTGAAGGCGTTCTGAAAATAGCCAAGCGGCCCTGCACCGAGGAAATACCCCATCGCGATTCTATCCGCCGAACGAGCGAAGTAATCCGTCATGGTGAAGCCGGTGACTCCCAACCCGAACCGCAGCAGTTCCTTGACCATTGGCGTGAGCCTCGGCCTGCCCGGTATCCATCGACAGGCGGTCCAGGCTCCCACGACGGTCAAAGCCGACGTTATGATCGGCTTGGCGATCAGCGCCCAGTAGCCCCAGCCCGAAAGCGCCAGTCCAACGCTTGCAGCGCTTCCGATGATGTTAGCCGATATGTCGATCATCGCGATGCGGCGAAACTGCATTGCCCGACGCATCAGCGCATAGTGTTGCGTCGACAAGGCCATCATCAGGAAGGTCACCGATAACGCCAACGCCATGCCCGCGAGCGATGGCTCGCCGAACGCACGCGCTATCCACCGACCGGACGCAGCCAGCACCACAGCCAGCAGGGCGCCGATCAGAACATTCAGCCAGAACAACGTGCTGACCTCGGCGCGTGAGATGCTGCTCCGCTGGGCGGAAGCCTCGCTCATCCCGAGATCGACGAAAAGGGGCGCAAAGCCGATCAGGGCCAGCATCATGGCCACCAACCCGAAATCATGCGGTCCGAGCAGTCGCGCCAGTACGATCGTGGAGGCCAACTGAACGAAGATATTCAATCCGCGCGCAGCAATGAACGCCACGCCGCTGTGCAGCGACCTGCGGCCAAGGCCAGAGTATGGCTTGTTGTCCGCAAAATACTGATCGGTGCGTTCGTTCCGATGCACGCGTCGTTCCCGTTCAATTCGCTGGATTCTGGCCTTGAGGTACCCGCTCAAGCCAGATTTCCCGCCAATAGGGATAGATGGCGCGCGGGCAGAAGCGGCGGCAGATCGCATAGCGCGCCTCACACACGACATCCTTCAGGATGATCGCGTCCGTCTTGAAACGGACCATCTTGCACGAGCCTTCGTCGATGATCTGCCTTTGACGCCTCTCGACCTCGTACTCGCGTTCCGTGAACGGTACCATCTCCGGATCGAAATACAGGCCGCGATTGCGGTAATTGCAGTCCAGCGTCTCGAGGATGTCCTTGTACGGCTTGACGCGCACGACGTCGCCCACCTGCAGATCAAGCCGGGACTGCGGGACCTTGCTACCCTCCGGCACACCGAAGGGCCTGATCGGATAAGGTACGCCACCTCTCATGCGCTGGAATGTGTCGTAGATCCAGCGCATCGCGGTGCCAATGCCCAGCCCTGCTTCGGTGACCGTGCGCCAGACCGAGAAAGTCAATCCGGCGACGAGGTCCTGCAACCGAACGTTACCCGAAGTGTAGTCCTCGACATACTGACGCGGATCCCACCACTTCAGGGGTTGCGTGGCGAATTTGACCTGCGTGTTCTGGCAAACGTAGGTCGGCTCGGTTTCGCCGACCTTCGGCGGATGCTTGATCGTGCTCCACAGCGTTTCCTCGCTGCAGCCGCCAGACCTGAACGGCTTGCCAGCGCCATCTGGCGACGGCCCTTTCTCGCCCGCCGGCTTCAACCAGGCGTCCTTCCAGAATATCAGGCAGGCCGCCTCGCAGCCGTCATGAGCCGCGCCGTTGCAGCGGATGTTCTCGAGATGGACCGTGTTCAGCATCTTGCGCCCGCCGATACCGAGCGCCGGATCGCAGGTCTTGTGAGCTCGCTTGCCGACGCGAAGCGTCTTGCCGCAATGCTTCAGCATCTCGGGCATGAAGGGCATTTCCTCCAGGCGGCCGTTGGCATCCAGCGTCGCGAGGATCTCCTCCTTGCTTCTGACCTCCACCAGGTCACCAGCGCGAAAGATGCTTGAGAATAGCGTGCTCATATCGTGCGCCTTGAGATACACCCTGCAATCAAAACTTCACCGGCTGCGTGACGTCCACGCAACCATCGTCAGATCAGTGTCAACTTTCGCCCGAAAAATGCCTCGGCGAAGCGTTCCGTAGCCCTGCACTCCATGCCCCGAATCCGTGCGAGGCCGCGAAAGGTGTCTGCATCGAACCACTGCTTGGATCGCTGCGTCCCGAAATGCTTGAGCAGGAGTTCAATCTTACGATCGAGCGCCGCCGCCGATACCGGCATGTAAACGTTGGGTTGACCGAAGTCGCCATCCCACTTCGGGATCTCGTATTCCAGAATCTGATGATCACGAAACGTGTTCCAGGTCAGGCGGCAGACCTGACGATGGTCCTGGTGAGCATCATCTCTGCGATGCGTCAGAATGACGTCGGGCTCGACCCGCCGCTTCAGCGATTCAAACCATTCCTTGATGGCCTCTCCCATTTCCGGGAAAAATCCATCGGGAAACGACAGCACCTCGACATTCGCGGATGCAGCCCCGCACAAGAAGTCGGCCGCCGACGCTCTGGCTTCAGCCTCCCGTATGGCGCCACCGCTTAGAACGCACCAATGCACGTCCAGCTTGATACCGCGCTCGATCAGACCCAGCAGCGTCGCTCCCGCGCCGATTTCGATATCATCCGAATGGGCGCCAAGGCACAGGATCGACAGATGGTCTCCGGGCCTGGCAAGCTGCAATGCTCTCATTCCGGTTACGCCGCGCTGGCTACCGACGAGTGATTCAGTCGCCACGGCGTGTCGCCGCGCTCCACCATGTCCTCCAACACTTGTCTGTCGCGCAAGGTATCCATGGCACGCCAAAAACCCTCATAGCGATAGGCCATGAGGTGACCGCCCTCGATCAAACGGTTGAACGGTTCCTGGACGAGCTCTTCTCCCTCCTTGATGTAGTCGAAGATTTCGTTGCGGAAGATGAAGTAGCCGCCGTTGATCCAGATCTCGGACTCCTGGCTGGAGCGAATCCGCTGCACCGACCCCTCGGCATCAAACTCGGCAAGGTGGAAGCTGATCGGTGGATGGATCGCCACGAAGCAACCGATCTTTCCGCTTTCCTTGAACTTCTGGATCACGTCAGGCAGCGGCGCGTCGGTCAGCCCGTCGCTGTAGTTCGCAAGGAACATCTCCTCGTCCTTGACGAGATGGCGGACGGCCAGCAGGCGCTGCCCGATGTTGCGCCATGTCCCCGTATCCACCAGCGAAACCCGCCAGTCCGGCTGATGTTCGCCGATTAGCTCGACCTTCTTGCCGTACTCCGAAATCACGCAGTCGCTGTTCGCAGTCGCGCGATAATTGAGGAAGTAATCCTTGATCACGTTCGCCTTGTAGCCAAGGCACAATATGAAATCATTGTGATTGTATTGGCTGTAATACTGCATCACATGCCAGAGGATCGGCTGATGGCCGATCGGGACCATCGGCTTCGGTATGCTCTCCGAATACTCGCGGATCCGCGTACCGAGACCGCCGCAAAAAAGGACAACCTTCATGGCGCAACCTCGCGCGGATCAATGATTTCGACGTTAGGAATCGGAACGATGAATTTGCAGCCCCAGTCCGCGACATGCCGCATTTGCGCGACAATTTCCTTCTTCAAATTCCAGGGAAGGATGAACAGGTAGTCGGGGCGAGCCTCGTCGATGGCTTCGACCGGAAGGATCGGAATGTGCATTCCCGGCGTATAGCGGCCGTGCTTGTAGGGGTTGCGGTCCACGGTGAAGTCGAGGAAGTCGGTTCCGATGCCGCAATAGTTCAGCAGCGTATTGCCCTTGCCGGGAGCGCCATAGCCGCAGATCCGCGCGCCCTTGTTCTTGCTCGCGATCAAGAACGACAGCAGTTCGCGCTTGGTGCGATGAACCCGCGATGTAAACTGCTCGTACTGACCTATGTCTTCAAGGCCGATCCGGCGCTCATGGGCCAGCAGTGCGGTCACCGCGGCGGAGACAGCGTGAGTCGCGTCGGCGCGGCAGAGATAGACGCGAAGCGAGCCGCCATGCGTTGGGATCTGCTCGACGTCGAAAACCTTCAGGTCATGCCGCCGCGCCAGACGATCGATCGTTACCAACGAGAAATAGGAGAAATGCTCGTGATAAATGGTATCGAACTGATTTTCGTCGATGAGCCGCTCAAGATGCGGAAACTCGAGCGTAATCACTCCTTGCGGCGCAAGCAGGCACGCCATTCCGGCGGTGAAATCGTTTAGATCCGGAACCTGGGCCAGCACGTTGTTGCCGATAATCAGATCGGCCCGCTTGCCATCCGAGACTAGCTTCTGCGCGAGCTCCAGGCCGAAGAACTCGACCATTGTCGGGACGTTCTTCTGCCTCGCAACTTCGGCCACGTTGGCCGCCGGCTCGATTCCCGTAACCGGCACCCCGAGCGGCAGGAAGTGCTGCAACAGGTAGCCATCGTTGCTCGCGATCTCGTAGACGCGGCTCTCGGCACCAAGGTTCAGCCTGGCCTTGATCATCTCACAGTAGCGCCGCGCATGTTCCACCCACGACGTCGAGTAGGACGAGAAGTAGGCATACTCGGTGAAGATATGCTCCGGTTTGACGTATTCCTGGAGTTGCACCAAGAAGCAGGATCCGCAAACCACGGTGTGCAGCGGATAGTACGGCTCCATGGCGTCGGTCTGGTCGGCTGTGAGAAAACTTTCACACAGAGGCGACATTCCCAGATCGACAAACGTCGATTTCAACGTCGCGCCGCATAGACGGCAGTTACCGTGAGAGGATTTCGATCGAATCGATTCGAATCTCGAGTGAGCGTTCATTGGGCCGTACCATGAATATAGGATTGCCGAATATAGGATTGCCGGCGCTTAAATCGGGCTCTTTAGATTGAATTTATCGTATGAAAGCGAACAATATGAAGCGATATCGAACAACAAGGTAAACCACGCAAATGCTGAAAATTTTAGTAAAATTGTATAGAACTGGTCGTCGACAATTGGCCTCTCGGTCGGGAGTGGATACGTCCCATGCGTTTTGAAGCAACAGGACTTGACGGAGCGTGGCTCGTCAAACTCGAGGCTGCACACGATGAGCGCGGCTTTTTCGCGCGCACGTTCTGCGAAGACGAGTTTCGCGCACACGGGCTCGTGACCAGATTTCCCCAGCACAGCATCTCGAGTTCCTCGCGCAAGGCGACATTGCGCGGAATGCACTTCCAGAATGAGCCGCACGGTGAGGTTAAACTCGTGCGCTGCCTGAACGGATCGATTTGGGACGTCATCGTCGATCTGCGTGCGAGCTCGCCGACCTTTCGTCAATGGCGCGGCTTCGAGCTTTCGGCGGAGAACGGTTCGCAGCTCTACATCCCGAAGGGGTTCGCACACGGCTTTCAAACCTTGAGCGACAACGTTCAGGTCAATTACCTGATTTCGGAATTCTACGAGCCTTCGGCTGCTAACGGCGTCCGATACGACGATCCGATGTTCAGCATCAGCTGGCCTCTGGCCGTCAGCACGATCTCCGATAAAGACCTGAACTGGCCGCTTCAGGGTGCGTGAGCGCTTACCGCACGGGCGCGAGGAGCCCGTGACGCTCGAGCACCTTTGCCGTCTTCAGAATGACCGGGAACGGCAGGTCGGCACGCCTGGCGATATCAAGCAGCGAATGGTGTCCATCGGACAGATTTAGAATCCACAGCATCGCCATGTTGGCTGCGGCGGCATCCTTGTCGCCGCCGATCGCACCATAGAGTCCGCGTCTACCCAGCTGCGGTTCGCCCCTCGGCGACGTGTTATAGTAGCTGCGGTTGCCTTCGAGCAGGTCGATGACTTCGGAAATGATGCGGAAGGATTCTCCGAGGTGCTCCGGCCGAATGAAGCTCAGGTCGTCGGCCGAGGTGTGATACTGGGGGATAGCACCGAAGCGGCTGCGCTGAAACAATCCCACCGGCAGGTTGAACCCAGGCGAACAGTATTGCCGCTCATCATAGCCGTAGGGCGAAAACTCCAATATCGTCGGCATCAGCTTGCAATGCTGCAGCGTGTGCATCATCGCAAGGTCGATTTCAGCATCGCCCTGCCTGCTCTTCTTGTATGTCGGGCCGGCGCCGTCGCCGACCATTGACACCACGAGGCCATGCTTGATGCGAGACACACGATGCTCGTTGCGGGCAAGCCAGGTGATCGCGCCAATCGTCCCTGGCGCAAAGAGAAACCGATAGCTGTATCGCGTTCGCATCTGGGAGATGCGGCTCGCGAGCTCCGCAAGCAGGGCCAGGCCGGAACAGTTGTCATTGGCAAGCGAGGGATGGCAGACATGCGCCGACAGAAGCACCTCGTCGTCTGACTCTCCCCGGTGAAAATACTCACCATAGGTCAAATGCCCGTCGGCGAGGCTCGAGTCGATCACGACCTCGTAGCTATCGTCCCGCAGTTGCTCCAACTGTCGGTGGGCCATGCAGAAAGCCCAGTTCTCCTGGTAGTAAGACGTTCGGTACGGGACAAGGTCCGGCTGATCGGGCAATGTGAAGATATGAGGCTTAAGCTCGTCCAGCGACATGGTGCGGCGCACCGGCACGCTGTAGCTCATCACATGCAGGTTCGATTCGTTGAAATCGATAACCTTCCGGCCCCGCGGGTCCTTGATGTACGCGTCCCGGATGTTCCACTCGCGCGGCACGACCCAGTCGAGAACGGGTGTACCGGTCGGCACCTCGTGGACATCAAGCGAGATGTGCGCGCAGATCTCCCGAAGGGTCTGCCGCACACCGTTGCCGGTGATGCTGCGGCAGATCGGGTAGATCCTTTGGGCAAGCGAAAAGATCTTTGCGCCTGAACTTGTGAGATCGTCTGCCGCCGACACGCCGTCCTCCTGGTGTGTCAAATCGATCGGCGCGTGTATTAGTTTGCGGCGAGAGCCGATTGCCCGGCACTCTGCCTCGACTTTACATGGCGGAGATCCGCATCGAGCACACTGTCCACCAGCAACTTGTTGACGTGGCTGATACGCTGATACCGGGGACCTTCGAACTCTTCGAGCGTGATGCCCGAGGCCCGGTAGGCCTTATAGAGCTGTTCCGCGCCCATCTTCGCATCCCATTGCGGCTTGAACTCCGGCAGCCGGGTTCGGATCTTTTCGAAGCTCACGCGATAGGACCGCGTGTCGGGACCGGCGCCATCGGCAAATTCGATCTGACAGCCAGGGACAACATCAGCGACAATCATCGCGAGATCGCGGATCTGGTAGTTGTGCGCCGTCTGGCCGACGTTGAAAGCCTCATTGAACACCGCCGCCTCGGGAGCTTCCATCGCCGCGATGAAGGCGCGGGAGATGTCCTCGATGTGAACGATGGGCCGCCAGGGCGTGCCGTCCGATTTCAAGAAGATCTTTCGCGTTGTCACCGCCCAGGCAACGAGGTTGTTCAGCACGACATCGAATCGGAGCCGGGGAGATACGCCGTAGGCCGTTGCGGGTCGCAGGTAGACCGGGCAAAATCCGTCACCGGCGAGGCCGGCGATATTGCGCTCGGACTGCACCTTGGATTCGCCATAGGCAGTCACCGGGTTGAGCGCTCCGGTTTCGTCGATCATCCCGTCGCCCGCCTTGCCGTAGTTGCTGCAGGAGGACGCAAACACGAACCGTCGCACGCCGGCTTGCTTGGCCAGTTGCGCGAGGCGCACGCTGGCTACATGATTGATCTGGTCGGTGAGGCCAGGCCTCAGATTGCCGAGCGGATCGTTCGACAGCGCGGCAAGATGCAGAACGGCGTCGAAAGCCTTCAGATCGGCAAGTTCGACGTCTCGCGTGTCCTTGCGGATGGCCGGCACATCCACGATCGACCCGCCCTCTGCAAATGTGCAGCGAGAGTACAGATCGCTGTCGAGGCCCACGACTTCGTGCCCGGCACGCCGTAGCATCGGGGTAAGCACTGTTCCGATGTAGCCGAGATGTCCGCTCACGAGAACGCGCATCTTAACGCCTCCAAATTTATTCTGTTTCTATCCCCCCTACTTATTTCAAAATCGCTCGCTGATGCACGTGTTTGTAAAACCTTAGTTAATGGCGCGCATTGAAATTGCGGGAGCGATCCGCTCAAGACGACGGGAAATGGTTGAGTCGTACGCCATGATCGTTGACGTCGCTGGCAGCGGCGCCAGCCGAGAGACGCCGCAGCAGCGCTTGGGGAACTCTGCGTAGTTGCCGGTGAAGCCGGTAACGAATGGTGGAACGGCTGACGTCGAAGCGATTGGCCAGTTCTCCGCCGAACGCCACAACGAACTTGTATCGCGCCTCGTTTTCAATTCCGCCATCGAAATCGAAATGAAGGCCCCGCTCGTGCGCCAGCTCGATGCCACTCCAGAGGAGCAGACTTACTGCGCCTGGATGCGCAATGCTCCTGTCCCGCGACGACAGGAAATAGTGCACGAACTTGTGGTCCCAGACGAAGACGACCTGGGCGTGGACGTTGTTGTTCGAGTCCACCGCCGCCAGGATCTTGCATTGCTGTCGCTCGCTCGCGGCGGCATAGACAGCTTCCAATCGCGAGAGGTCGAAATACGACTTCGCGCCCTCCAGGTTGGCCTGGTAATACTTCACGAAGTATTTTGCGGACGTGACTTCGCGAATGACGAGCCGTTCCCGCGCGCGTCGTATCACGTTCTTCGTCTTGTCGCGCAATCCCGACCAGAGCTCGTCTCGGGGGCTCGTGCATTTCAGCATGAAGGTCGGATGCGCCCGCACCTCGTAGCCGCACGCGAGGAACGCGGCGACATCGCTGAACCCGGTATCGAGCGTCATCTCGACGTGATCGAAATCCGCGACCTGCTTGAGCAGATCAGTGATGACCGCATGCGCCAACCGCATGCGCGCTTCCGTCTTGCCGGACTGCAGCGTGACTGTCGGTCCGAGAAAGCGCGTGATTTGAGGCATTTCGCATATGCTCATCCCGCCTTCAGTTCGCGTGACGAACCGGAGAGAACCCACGACGCGCCCGCCACGCGAACAAGTGACTTCGCGCCAGCTGCCGGGAGCCAGCGCATCCAGCCACCAATCCTCGTGAAAGACCGATTTGCGCATCAAATTCCTCTTCCGGAGACTAACCGGATAGCGAAACGGCAATCTGATTAAACCAAAACGTGCAGAAATGCCCAACGTCCGCGCGGATCAGAAGGCCTTAGCTTCTATTGTAGTTAACGACGTCTGCAGCATTTAAATCGGGGCGCTGGCCTAGTTAGCCTCTGAGCTCGTCGCCGGTCAGATGACGCATTGACGCAATGCTGCGCCTGTTCGAAACATGTTTAATCATTGTCACGCGATACGTATTCACTGCGGAGTTTTGCGTGCCGATCCATCCCAATTCGGCTGCACGAACGGCGTGCCGGCGTCATAGCGCGCCTTGGCCGGAAGCACATGAAGCTTCGTCTCTCCGACCGGGTCCACCCAAGGCCAATCGTATCCGCGCCCGGCGTCGAAGAACGCGGGACGGCCTGCGAGGTACATGGAAGCAGGCAAGCCGCGATCCTCGCTTCCGGAATCCCAGTGCGTCTTGTTGGTGAGGTAATCAAAATTGCCATATCGAATCGTGGACATCGCAACCTTTGCGTCCGTCGGATATGGCTTCACAGCGTCCCAGCCGAGCATCCAGACGCCGGGCTTTGCGTCGGTAAAGCGGGTTTCGTACGACCAGCCGCTCATCTGACCGGGAATCCCGAGCACATTTCCTATGAAGGACATCCAGTAGGAATACGCCATCAGGCCGGCGGCGCGCCGCGGCCCATTGCGGGGCTGCGACAGATCATCGATCGTCCCGCCCGCCTGATTGTCGAACGCTGCACGGACGCCGCGCAGATAGTTGCGGAAAAACGTGTGATAGATGCTGTTGCCGTGAGTGTCGTCGCTGTCGGCGTTCTGGGCGTAGTTGCCCTCGAACAAAACGTGATGGGCGCCCACCATGTGGCTGGCGTTGAGCCCAGTCTCGATCCAGGCTCCATTCGTATTGATGTAGCCCATGTCCATGTAGTTGTAGCCGACCACCGAGCCGGCCCCGGCGGAGCGCGCCACCACCAGCTTGTTGGCCCTCACGGCAATTCCATTCTCGATCAGAACTTCCGACGATCCGGCGGAAAGGCTAATCGCATATCCGCCTCCGCCGGGTTGAGCCCAGGCCGCGTCGTGCACGTAGAACTCGCGCAGTTCGACTCGGAAGGAGCTGTGAATTGCAAAGCCTTCGCCGTGCCAAACCGAATTGTCGACGTTCTTCGCCCACGACGAAGCAGCCCAATTGAAGCGAAGATTGCCCGCGTCGCCCCCCTTGAGCGCCAGATCTTCGACGCCCGCGTGTTTCACATGCGGCTGCGCGAACCGTGACAGTTGAGCTGCGTTTGCTTTCCGATAGCCGATGTGAATTGGAGTCGTGAAGGTAATCCTGGAACCGGAGACGGCGCTGATCTCCTTAACCTCGGCGACGGGCCGATCAGGTCTCCCGAACCACGATCCAGCGCTCTGCGGCGTCGACGGAAACGCATCGGGTGCAAAGTCATCGACAAACTGAATTGCGGGCTTGTGCTTTTGCCAGACAACCCTGAAATCTTCCGACGCCCAGATCTCCCCTCGCCCCTGCGGGTCGACACGCCAATCAGCGGCCGACGCCTCGTCGAGCAGCACGATCTGTCCAGGCACAAAGCCCGAAGCGTCGTCGACCTCGACCGTTTTTTCGCCCTTGATTGCATCATTGCGAAGGTTCGCCGATCGCACGGCATTGACCGTATCGCTCGTACTTGAAAAAAGCGACGGACCCACCACGACCAGCGGAGACGGCTTGGCACCGACTGCGTCATTGAAAGGTTTCGCGCCATCTTGCTTTTCGAGCATCGTCCGGCCCGGACCGGAGCCGCGCAGGGTAATTGCCTTGTTGAGCAGCAGGAAATTGCCGCCATTGATCAGAAACCGTCCCGCCGCCAGTTGCACGACCTGCCCTACCGGACATGCGTTGATTGCGCCCTGGATTGCCGCAGCGTCATCGAGTGTGCCGCCACGAGGCGACAGCGTCGCGCAGATGGTTTTTCGGACGGGTATCCCACCCTCGGCCATCAGGCCGGGTTGCCAGGTCGTCGCGCGATCTGAGGGCAGTATCTCCATCGAGTCGAGAGCAAAGGCAGACGAATGGCTTGAGCATGCAACGAAGATCATCGTTGCAGCCAAGCACCGCCAAGGCCGTCGCAGGGCCGTTCGCAGCGTCTGGTGACCAGGGTTGCGCTGCGTCGCGATGACCTTCCGGTTGAACATGCATCCTCTGACTTGCAGCGCCGAACCGACTGGCTTCGCGCCTGCTAGCGTGACCTCACGACGTTGACGGGAGTGGACGGCGGCCTGAACCGCGGTCCGTGGATGCGCCGCATTGCTGGACGCCTGGCTATTGCCGAGTTGACCGCGGGACGCGCCTGCCCCCAATATCTGGCAGCTTCAACCGCGGCTATAACGAACACGACCCACAACATTTCGAAGCCGCGCATCCATGTGCTCTCGAGACCGTTCGTAATGGCAACGTAGAGAACGATCGACAGCAGGATCCATGCCCGCGAAAGATCAAAACGCGCCAGACGACCAATGCCGTGTATCGTCGCAAGGATGAACGCGACAAGCAGGAAAAATCCCGCATAGCCTAGTTCAAGCAATGTGTCTTCATACCCATTGTGGGCGTTGGGCATCTCCTTGACCCAGCCCGGCGCTTCCACGATGCTCGGCGCGTCGGGCCCAACCAGCCAGAACGACTGATAACCCCAGCCCAGCAGCGGCTTCTTTGCGATTTGCATATTTGCAAAATCCCAAATGATGGTACGGCCCGTGAAGGTCGAATCGCCGTACAGCATGTACGACACGCGATTCATGCTGAAGCCGGTGACGAACGAAAAAGCCATCCAGCAAATCGGTATCGATACGACAATCACCCACACCGGAACACGGGTAGCCCTGGAAAGCTTGAGCAAGGTCCAGGCGAACACCGGGACAAGCACCGCAAGAGCGAGCGCCGTCTTTGAATTGCTCAGCAGCAGCAGCGCAACAGACATGAGCGCGGTAACGATGCCGAGAATCCGTCGTCGTCCGGGATGAAGCAGTTCATGGAGCGCAAGCAGGAATGCAACGGCAGCGCATTCACCTAGATAGTTCTTGCCCGAAAAATAGCCCGGGTAGCCCCATGTGGCGAACTTCACATCGATCGGCGGCCGGCCCATGACGAACAGCATGTTCAGCACGGCAGCGATAAAGAAGCACCAGAACAAGCCGCGCAGCAGGTCGGTCGATCGAGTTGCAACGATCGCCGGGAGCGCGATCGAGGCAATGATCATGGCCTGCTGCATAAATCTGATCAGCGAAGTCTCCGGCTTGAATGCCCAGGCAACACTCGCCCCGGCCAGCGCAAGGTAGGCAAACAGTATGATCAGGATCGGCGGAAAGCGAAGTCGCGACCGATTGCGCAGCGCAACGACGAGCGCAACTGCGGACAGGATCGGCCAAAAGATTTTGCTCTCTGGACGAGCTTCCAAAAGACAAGCCGAGTCCGTCGGACTACAGGTCACGAGGATCAGGGGAAAGGCAATCGTGGCGTAGACACAGGCCAGCAGCGGAATGATCGCGTATCTGTCGATTACCCGGCCGGACGGAGCCGCCAAGCTTGGTCGCTGAGAACGCAATACGACTTCGTGCATGCTCGGGCCCGTCAACTCCAGTCGCCAAGGCAGCACGCTGATCGTTAGTCGCCTGCCTTTGCGGGATCGCGGGGCCGCGCAGCGATACGATCAGCTTCTCAATGGCACTGGCGCCAACACGTACTCAGACACGACTCCGAACACCAACGATAAGTCAATCTTTCCTGAATTTTTATAGTGAACGCTTCGTTAACGCTTGTCCCCTAGCGTGGCGCACAGGGCGGGCTGTTTCGCTTGGTCGCTTAATATTCCGGGAAATTGTGGATGCAGCGTAAGTACATGTTTACTCGCGCATATTTCTTCCGAGCCTGTGTCCGGCAGTACGGCGGTCGGTGCCGAACGGCGACGACCGCAAGCGGCGTGCAAGCAAGCGCGAAGACGAGACCGGCGTTTACCAAGACTGCGTTCGTTAATCTACGTTAACCAGGGTCCAATGTCGTGCCGAGAAGTGCAGGCAAGAGTAGTCAACGAACGCCGCGTCTGACCACTCGTGAAGTGGCGCCGGCGCATTCGGCTGGCAATTCCTCGCGTTTCAATGGCCGCCTGTTGGGCGCCCTGGCCATCGCAGCGACAATCGCGCTCGCTGGCTGCTCGACCATGCCGACCTCGGGACCGGCAAGCTCCTATGTCCGCGCCGGACAGTCCGACCCTGAAAGCGTGCACTATGCCCTGGTGCGCCTCACGGCCGACACCGAGAGGGTCCTGGTGCGTAACTCCAGGCGGATCGACCGCGTTTTCACGGATCGCCGCGGCCCGCCCGAGATTCGCTTTGGCATCGGCGACACGGTCAGTGTGACGCTGTTTGAATCGATGGCCGGTGGCCTGTTTACTCCAACCGAAGCCGGCACGCGTCAGGGCAATTATGTCACGTTGCCCAATCAGGCCGTGAATTACAAAGGCAACATCACGGTTCCGTATGGTGGCTCGATCCGCGCCGCGGGCCGGACGCCGGAGGAAGTCCAGAATGCGATCGTGAAGTCCCTGCAGGACCGTGCGATCGAACCACAGGCAGTGGTTGCGCTGGTGGATCAGAAGGCAACCTCGATCAGCGTATTGGGCGAGGTCGGAACGCCTGCACGCTTGCCTGCAAGCGCCAGCGGCGAGCGGCTGCTCGACATTATCACGCGCGCGGGCGGCCCCAAGAATCCTGGCTTCGATACCTGGGTGACTCTCGAACGCGACGGACGGCAGGGTACCGCACCGTTCGGATCGCTCCTCAGCCAACCGGCAAACAACATCTTCGTTCGCCCCCAAGATACGGTGTATGTGTTCACGCAGCCGCAAACCTTCCTTGCGATGGGCGCTTCCGGGCAACAGGGGCAGTTCTCGTTTGGGGCCTGGCGCCTGACACTGGCCGAGGCCATGGCGAAGGCGGGCGGCCTTAAGGATGATCACGCCGACCCCGGGTCCGTGTTTGTTTATCGCGGAGAACCACGCGAGGTTGCCAAGCAGCTCGGCGTCGACTGCACTCGCTATAGCGGGCCCCTTGTCCCCGTTATCTATATTCTCGATTTGAGAGATCCCGGCGGCTACTTCATCGCGACAGAATTCGAGATGCGGAATAAGGATGTCATCTTCGCGTCCAATGCAACATCTGTCGAAGCGACAAAGTTCATGACTTACCTTCGGTTGATCATCGGCACCGTGAGCGATCCAATCGTCGCCGGGATCGATGCCTACACGTTAAAGGGACTCGCCAACGGCAGCATCTCCGGCGCGACAACCATCGTTACGTCGTCCCGATGACAACAATTGGCCTGGCGGAATCGGCTCCCGCGGCAAGTATGCTGCCGGCAACCGAATCCGCCGAGGCAACTGCCCGCGATCGGTGGCCCCGCCTTCAGGGACACATTCCTGCGCTCGACGGCGTGCGGGGACTTGCCATCGTGATGGTGATGCTACTGCACTTCGTCGGCAATACGTTGCCGACCAACGCTGTCGAGAAAATCGTCGTCGGAATCACCAACTACGGCTCCTACGGCGTCGAGTTGTTCTTCGTCCTGTCCGGCTTTCTCATCACCGGCATCCTCTATGACTCACGGGAGGAGCCGAACTTCTTTCTCAATTTCTATGTACGACGCGTGCTGCGCATTTTTCCGCTCTACTATGGCGTGCTCGCGCTTGTCTTCTTCGTCGCTCCGCTTTTGAGCCCGCTGCGTGGTCCGACCCTCGACTATCTGGTAGATCGTCAGGCCTGGGCCTGGCTGTACGGAGTCAACGTCTACATCGCATGGAACGGTGACTGGTCATTTTCGTATCTGGAGCATCTCTGGTCGCTTTGCATCGAGGAGCATTTCTATTTCTTCTGGCCGCTCGTCGTATATCTGGTCGCGAAGCAACCGAGAAAGTTGATTGCGGTCAGCCTTGGCCTATCGGTCGCTGCGATGCTCGCTCGCCTGGGCGGCTCCCTGGCGGGACTTAGCTGGTGGACAACCTATGTGTTGACACCGTTTCGCCTGGACGGTCTGGCCCTCGGCGCCTTTCTCGCCGTGGTCGTTCGACAACCGGGCGGACTTCGGCGACTTGTGGGCGCTCTTCCATACGTTGCGACCACTGCATTCGCCTTGCTTTCCCTGACTTTCATCTGGACGCGCCTGGTGACCGACCAAGGTAACGCTTTCGTCCTTCCGGTTCGGTCTTCCATCATCACCGTGCTGTTGGCTTGTCTCCTCATCTGGGTGCTCGTTGTCCCAAAGCATTCCTTGGTATCGCGCCTTTTCTGCAGCCGACCACTGATGTTTCTCGGGACCTATAGCTACGGCCTGTACGTCTACCATCACTTTATATCGTACTATCTCGTGACTCATCGAACCGAGCTGGCACTCGGCGAATGGCTTGGTTCTCACAGCGCAGCCGTGGCAATACAGGCGACAGCGGGCGCGCTCGTCTCGCTGCTAATCGCTTATCTGAGCTATGAATTCGTCGAAAAGCGTTTCCTGGAACTGAAGCGGTTCTTCAACGCTCGACGCCCCGTTGTTGCTGGCGACGCGTTGGCGCCTCCCCATCCGTACCGCAACTGACGGCGAGCCTCGTACGGTAGAAGCTCTCGAGAGAGCGAGCTGCTGAACTCCAGGCATACTTGCTTTCGGCCAAATGCCTTGCAGAACGTCCGAGATCCGCAGCACGATCGGCATCGCCAAGCAAGCCGCTGACACGGGCGGCAAAGCTCTCGACATCGTCCGCGATGATGATGTCGCGATCCGGCACGGCCTCGATCCCCTCGGCGCCCAGGGTTGTCGAGACGATTGCCTTGCCCATCGCCATAGCCTCGACAATCTTGAGCCGTGTCCCGCCTCCCAATCGCAAAGGGACGACGACGGCTGCCGCCTCGGCAAGATGCGGTCTCAGATCCGGCACGAACCCGGTGAACTCGATTCGGGGCCCTGCCAGCGCCAACAAGGCAGGTGGCGGCGACCCGCCAATGATCTTGCAACGCGCATCCGGATGGCTGGCCGCGATCCGCGGCCATATATCGTTGACGAAGTGGATGACACCGTCGACATTCGGTGCATACGACAGGAGGCCAAAGAATACGACGGTGCGTCCGTCGGGCTTCGGATCGTCGGCACGCGGGCGATAGAACTCGATATCCGCGGCATTGGGGATGACGGCGGTCCTGGCTTCTGGCACTTCTTCAAGCAGCCGTCGTTCGTCGGCAGCGCTGCACAGATAGACACCATCTGCGTCACGATAGGTCCCGAGCTCCTCCCTCCGAAGCTTTCGCCAATTGACTTCGGAATAGAGGCGACGGAACAGGCTGTCGCCGCTTTGGGCGTACTGGCGGGCAAGGTCGTAGTCGATGTTGTGCGAATCCACGACCAATACCGGAGGCTTCTCTCCTGCCGGCGCCTTGCGCAGCTCGTAGTGACCAAGGAACGTGAACTCGAGATTAACCACGTCGAAGCGCGTCGACCCAAGCAAGTCGTCCAGCGTCTGCCGCACTACGTCTGCCGTGATTCGCAAACGCTCGAAGCTGAGTGGCGATACCAGGGAGCGCAGTTGAAGCAGGCGCTTCGGCACCCCATCACGACCAAACGGGTTACGCACGAGCACCACCTTGCGGCAGTAGGCCTGCATGGCAGTTCGGCATTCCTCGATGTCATGCTCGTCATCCACGAGCATGACCGCCGTCAGGTCATGGCACCGAGCTAATTCCGTCATCAGACCGTGCATGCGCGCCTGCGCGCCGATGCGCGGCGGGCTCGCAGGCATCTGTGACACGAAGAGAATATTTAGGCGGTCTGAGTGCATCGATCCAAACCTGCCTGCCGACATCGACAGGTGCTGAGATGCTCGCTGGGGTCCACATTCACATAGCTCGGCTTACTCAATGCTTAAGCTTGAGCCTTGCGTTAATAGTTGCCTCGTTCCTCTTAACGAAACAATGATAGAAAGGCGGCGCATCCATTTATCCGCTTGGATTTTCGACGTAGAA
This sequence comes from Bradyrhizobium ferriligni, assembly GCF_056837965.1. Classification (NCBI taxonomy): domain Bacteria; kingdom Pseudomonadati; phylum Pseudomonadota; class Alphaproteobacteria; order Hyphomicrobiales; family Nitrobacteraceae; genus Bradyrhizobium; species Bradyrhizobium ferriligni. The sequence goes on along the minus strand of NZ_JBXEJO010000001.1, from coordinate 60,092 downwards.
ACATTGCCGAAGCAGTCTTGGTAGGTTCTCCGCAACGTTACCTCGTGCGGGCCAGCTCAAGCTCAAGCCGCAAAGGCGACGATTGAATGTGCGGTATCTCGGGTATCATCGGCCGGCTTGACGAAAACAACCGGGCCGCGCTCGCTCGGATGAGCAAGGCCATGATCCATCGCGGGCCGGACGGCCACGGCTCATGGACTTCAACGCCGGATGCCCGCGGCTGGGGTGTCATGCTTGATCACCGCCGTCTCTCGATCCTTGATCTGTCGTCCGCCGGCGCTCAACCGATGGTCGACGACACAACCGGGCACGTGATTTCGTTCAACGGCGAAATCTACAACTATGTCGCCCTGCGCAAACGCCTCGAGAGCGAAGGGCAATCCTTTCGGTCCAGCGGCGACACCGCCGTCATGTTACGGGCACTCGGCCTGCATGGCCAGGAGGCAGTCGGATGGCTGCGCGGCATGTTCGCATTTGCAAGCTGGGATCCGCAACAGCGACGACTTCTGCTTGCGCGCGACCAGCTCGGCATCAAGCCGCTCTATATCGCACGGTCCAGCAATCCGAACACGACCTGGTCGCTGATATTTGCATCCGAACTGCGTGCATTGCTGGCCTCAGGCTTGCTCGGAACGCCGCGTCTTGATCCGCGAGCGGTTGCGAGCAGCGTATGGAACGGCTTTGTTGTCGGCCCTTGCACCGCCGTTCAGGGCGTTGAACTTCTTGCTCCGGGTCACTACGCCGAGTTTGACGGGACAGGCCGTACAACAAGCGAGCACGATTTCTGGCGCATCCCCGGAGAGTCGCCAGAACCGACGATGGACGAAGCGACGCTTGCCGCTATCCTCGAAGAAGGGATGAAGCTTCACCTCGCCAGTGATGTGCCGCTCGCGGTTTTCCTGTCGGGCGGCATCGATTCCTCCGCGATCGCGAATCTCGCGCAACGGACCGCTGACGCCCCTGTTCATACTTTCACGCTCGCGTTCGAGGACCAGCAGTTCAACGAAGCGCCGTTCGCAAGGCAGACCGCTGCGGCAATCGGCACTCAGCATCATGAAGTGATGTTGTCCGAGCAGCGGTTCGTCGACAGCCTGGACGACGCCCTCGATAGTCTCGACCAGCCAACGTTCGATGGACTGAACGCTTATTTCATCTCCCGGGCTATCCGCGAAGCAGGCTTTACCGTCGCGCTGTCGGGAACCGGGGGCGACGAGTTGTTCGGCGGGTATCCGACGTATCGCGATCTTCCGATCTTGCAGCAGTGGTGTCATCGCGGCCGCGCATTTCCCAGAAAATGGCAGGCCACGGCTGCATCTTTGTTGACATGGCCCCTGCGACGATCCTCGCATCCCGTGCCGCCTCAGACGCGCTGGGCGAAGCTTCCGGATATGGTCGATCGTAGTGAGGATTTGCTGGCGTTATACCAGATGGCCTACGCGCTCTTCCTGCCTGGATTTCAGGATGAATTGCTTGCACCGGATTTCGCGGGCGCGATTGTGGACGGCCTTCCCGACGCGATGCGCCGGCGGCTGATGGCCGAAACGGCAGGCCGTACCGCTGTTTCCGCCATTAGCGTGATGGAACAACGTCTCTTTTTGGGTGAACGCCTCCTGCGCGACAATGATGCAGCAAGCATGGCCAGTTCGCTCGAGCAGCGCGTTCCGCTGGTCGACCACGTACTGTTTGAAAGCGTCGACGCCCTGCCGGACCGGGCGCGATATCACCCGTTGGGCCGCAAACATATGCTTCGACGGATCGGATTGCGCGGGCTCGATCCTGCGCTCTTCGAGCGCCCAAAGACCGGCTTCGTCATGCCCTTTGACCGGTGGATTCGCCGCGGATTGAAGGACGCCATGGATCGGACCATGCGCGATCCGCAGGCGATCGCACCTACGGGCCTGGATCCCACCGCGGTCGAGCGACTTTGGCGAGCCTTTCTCGACGGAGCGCCGGGCATGTACTGGTCGCGGGTCTGGTCCGTCTATGCGTTTGTCCGTTGGTGCCATCGCAACGGCGTTTACGCATGAACAGCGAGTGCCCTCACCGGCTTGCTCGCCGCTCACTCTGACCATTCGTCCAATCGATAACGTCGAACTCGAGCCCTCGCTTCAGCATCTCCGCCTCAAGATCGCTGGCATGCCGCTTCCATTCAGCCGTCGACCGGACTCGGAATTTTGGATCTTTGCCGCTTGCCTCGAATTCATCGTCGGCCTTTAGCGCGCCGCGGATAGCTTCATATATCATCCTCAGACTGGGATCGGTGATGGCACCGCAGGCCATTGGTTTCAGTGTCTCGATCTCGTCGAAGTTTTTGCTCATGACGATGGTCGATCCTCATCTACGCGCGCCAGCGCGCCTTCGATGACCTCGATCTCCTCGCGGAGGATATCGCTCACGATCGACGGCTTGAACCCTGGTATGCTGTGCATCTGAACATCATCCAGCAATTGCTGACGATGGTGCCTCAGCTTTTCCAGGGCTTGGCGATCCTTCAACGCAACGTAGCCGGCAACAATCTGCTCGATGGCTTTCATCGGAAATGCGCTCTACAATAAGAATAACGTACTGCAATCTCTCGAATAAACTGGCCAAATCGCTTCCTGACAAGACCCCCGCCTTTGTGCTCGTGCGGTAGCGTTAACGCTCAGTCCGTAGAAACCCGGGCCATCCACGAAATGATTCCGCCGCTCGTCGGGATCCGGCTGAAAGCGAAGAAGTAAGTTCGATCGGCCCCTGGCGCCAGCCGGCTTTTCCTGGACTACCGGGCACGACGATTTGCATACCCGCCCACGAGCAATCCGCCGCCTGGTCGAAACCGGATTGAAGGCAAAGGCGAAGCAGTTGGAACAACGGTCCGCAAAGACAGTGAGACTTGGGAATGCCCTTTATCTGATCGGGTGCATTGTTGCGGCCATTTGCATCGCCACCGGCGCCATCACGGCGATCGTAATGCACAATTCAGGTGGTGTTTTTGACGTGGCGTTTGCCCCAATTGTTGGAGGCGTCATCGCCGCCCTCGGCATCATCTCGTGGCTCATCGGTCGAGTCTGCCGCTACATCTTCTCCGGTCATTGACACAGGCTGGTTCAGGACTCTCATCATCGGGATGCTGCCCTGCATTATTGCTGGATCAGTCCGTCAGAGATATTGACGGCAAACCTCTCGTCGTACGGTAGCGGCAGTCGTGTCTCTCCCTTTTTGGCTCGACAAGCACTGCAGGCTCGCGCTTGGTTCTCAGTCGTTGTAGAGGACTCGCCTCAGTTCCATGCGAAGACAACGATCTATCCGCCCTCGCGCTGCGCGGGGACGTGATCGGTAACACATCACCTGTGTTACGAAAGTTCCAAACTCGCCTAACGCCAATCGTTCTCGCACCCGCCGTTAGCGGTCCGCGTTTGGCACCGTCTGTTGCAGCCAAGTTACAGCAATTCCGCACGTGTCTGATAGGCGATGAACTTGGGGCCGGGCCAGTACAAGAAAGTTGGAATGCAAAACATGAAGAAAATTCTGCTCGTCACCGCAAGCATGATCGCGCTCGGCGCGGTCACGCCCGCTTCCGCGGCTGATCTCGCGCCTCAGCCCTACACCAAGGCACCGCCCTATGTTGCTCCGACTCCGATCTACAACTGGACCGGATTCTATATCGGTGGTCACGTCGGTGGTGCGTTCGGTGGCAACGACAACGTCCTCGCCCCCGGCTTCGGCGGTGGCAACGACGGTGTGTTCATGGGCGGTGTGCAGGCTGGCTATGATTACCAGTTCGCGCCGAGCTGGGTGATGGGTCTTGAAGCCAACTATAGTTTTCTGGACACCAGTTCGAGCTTCGCCAATCGCGGCCTTGGTTCGGTAACCGGCCGCCTCGGCTACACCTGGGGTCCGGCGCTGCTTTACGTCAAGGGCGGCTATGCCTGGGCTGACACGCGCTTCTCAAACGGCTTCGGCGGCGACGGCGGCAGTGACGGCTACACCGTCGGTGCCGGTCTCGAATACATGTTTACCCAGAACTGGTCGGGCAAGCTCGAATACCAGTACTATGACTTCGGCACCATCAACGTGCACGATAATGTCGGCGTTATCGGCAGCTTCCGCAACGACCAGCACACCATCAAGGCGGGCCTGAACTACAGGTTCAACCTGGGCGGACCGGCCGTCGCCAGGTACTGATCGCTCGCTTGACTCCAAGCGACATGAAAGCTCCGGGCCAAACATAGGCCCGGAGCTTTTTCGTTGGAGCGGTGGTTCCTCCCGGATTGGAAACCTCCTGCGCGGCGCATTGGCTGACGCGACGCCGTGAGGACCAATGTGGAGATTGCGGCGCGATAGACTAATCTGTGACGGTATGACGCACGACGATCAATGCGTGATGGAACTGCCCTCCAAGGGACGATGGCAGCTAACGCTGATCGGTTGATGGAGCGCGAACAGCAGGCCCGCTGCGGGGCTTCAGCGCCGATGCCTCATCTGTACAGCCTTCAGATAGTCGGCAACCTGCTCAGCCCAATCGGCGGGTGGGGCCACGCCGGTCACTTGCGGGCTGCGACCGCAGCCAACGCAGATCGGGCGGGTGTCGTGATCGCTCTCGAAGCTATAGGCATCCGCGCCGTCGGTCATCACGCACGGCGTCATGTCGGAGCGCTTGCGGTCGCAGCGGTTCATCATGGCCTCTGTTCCCCGGCGAGTGCTAGCCGACACACTTTGCGAGTCCAGTGCTGGATCATGAGTCGCCCACCACCGCCGAGGAGAATGCAAAGTGAGACGCATTCGATGGAACAGCAACACGCGTGAGTGTTTTGGTTGTTGATTGATTATGATGCAATCGTGACGATGGAACCGGTGCTGTTGGCACGGACTGCACATCCCATCACGAGGCGATTGTGATCTCATACGTGCATCGGATCGACCAAGCACGCGCATCGGCTCGGCCAATCCGAAATACTGGCAAAGACGGCTCCGGCGCGGCCCTCAGACAGCACGTCGGGGTCGTCGCTTGTGTCAACGGAGCTTGCGAGATTGGCGACAGCCATGAAGTGTCATTGTCGGATATGCACGCGCGCGTGTTGACGCGCCGTTGCGGTGCTCAATAGCTTTGCCGGTTGGGGTGGCTTGATGCGCGGTGATGGCGATGTCGAGAATAGAAGTGAGCGCGGAAGAGAAGGAATTGATTTTAATGCTGCGCGAGTGGAAACGCGAGGTGCGCGGATTTGGGTCGTCCGAGGTTTTGATTTCGCGCCAGCATGGACGCGGCTGGGAGATCAGGCTTGCGCTTAACGCGGATCAAGTGTCGTCCATCGGATTGAGTTTCGGCTTGGCTTGGAATGCGCTCGCGGCAACACAGTTGGGTGCCGCACGACACGACGACATCGGTCGAGCATGAATTATGATACAACCATTGCAACGGAACCGGTTGTATTGGCACAAAGTGCACTTCCGTCTTGAGCCGAGTGTGATCTGATCACCGCTCGGATCAGCCGAGCCCCACAGCGCATCAAACTCGGATAGTCCGAAACACTGGCGAAGACGGCTCTGACGTCGAAACCCCTCAGACTCACGTCGGAGCCGTCGAAAAATGGTGGCGCCAATGAAAAATCGAACTGGCACCGAATGGGCCATCATCGCCGCTGAATGCTGGCTCGCAGTGGTCGCGGTGGCGATCTTGCTGATCGCGCTACACCCGGAAGTTGGCTGATTGCGACTCGCGCGACTGTTTAGATGCAGTCACCGCAGAGCCATTCCAGGAGCGACCACGCGGTCGGCGAACCTACAGCGTCTCGAATATGCTTCAAGGAGCAACCGTAGACGGAGATTCAGGAGTTGCGCTGTTGGCTGCGTCGTCCGACTGTTCGGCGGCAACGACGGAACGAATTTCGTCAATCCGTCGACAAGCGCGGATCGCACACTCTCTCAACTCATCGATCGATTGCGTTTCTGCCCGTGTCTTTTCTATCGCTTCGATTTGCGAATTGAGGGCTGCAAGTTCTGCCTGGAGCAGCTCCAGTAGCGATTGGTTGGAACCGACCGCCCTCTCCACCCTTTTTGCCCGCATTGTCATCCCCAAATACGGTTGTGCGTTCGTGACAACGATTCGTGGCGCCATTATGAATCCGAATGGCCCCAGCTTGGACCGGGGCCTCGCGTCACCGCCAAAATGTTGCCGACGGAGCCCGACCGCACTGCCGAACTGATCGTTCATTGCAAGGCGCGCAATTTCGTTCGGGACCTTGAGCACGACTCATCGGCGATGGTCGAACCTCGAACGAAAACACGCTTGATCGTGTTCTTACATTTATCGCGACTGCAAATGCACGGCCTTTGCCAAGGCTCGCGCCGCCTCTGCCGGAGAAGCCTTGTCGGTATCGCCGTCGACCATGAGGTTAGCGGCGCGCATGGCCTCAACGGAAACCGAGCCGACAAGGGGCACGAGTGCCCGCTTCAGCCGCGCATCGGCGGCGCGCTTTGGCGCGACGAGGATCAGCGCATCATAGGAAGGGATCGCATGCTTCGGGTCAGCCAGCACGAGAAGATCAAGCGCCGCGATACGCCCGTCGCTGGAGAACGCGGAGATGACATCGGCCTCGCCGGATTCGAGAGCATGATACATCATCGTTGGATTGAACGAGCGTCGCGTTCTGAACGACAGACCATAGGCATCCTTAAGCGAGCGCCACTCCGGTCGCCCCAGGAACTCGAGGTCATCGCCGATGGTGAGTTGAGGTGCAACACGAGCAAGATCGGCAAGCGACGCGACGTTTAGTGCCTGCGCTCTTTCTCGTTTCATCGCGAGAACGTAGGCATTTTCGAAACCGAGCGCGCCAAGTACCGTGACGCCCTCCTCTGCTTTCATCCAGCGGACGATCTCCGCCTGCATCTCCTCGCGCGGTGGCGTGTCGGTGCGGCCGACGACATTGCGCCAGAGCGTGCCGGAGTAATCGACGTAAGCATCAATGTCATTGTGAGCTAGCGCGCGGAAGGCGATAGCCGAACCGAGCCCATCCTTACGCGTTACGCCGACTCCCTCGGCCTTCAGGCGGTCACCCATCAGGTCCGCCAGAATGAACTGTTCGGAGAAGCTCTTCGCGCCGATGACATAGGTTGCTGCTTCGTTCGAGAGCAGCGGCGCGAGACCGGCGAGCGTGCCGAGAGCAAGCCCGGCGATACCGAACACCACACGCTTCCTGCTGCGTTCGGACGCTCCTGTCTCCACGAGACCGAGACAGAAGTCGGTGATCAGGGCAAGCCCGGCGGCGGCGATGCAGCCGAACAGCACGGAAATCCAGTTCTCGGTTTGCAATCCCGTAAAAATGTAATTGCCAAGGCTGGTTTGGCCGACGGGCGTGGAAAGCGTGGCTGCTCCAATCGTCCATACAGCCGCAGTCCGCACTCCAGCCATGATGACAGGCGTGGCGAGCGGCGCCTTGACGCGTGTCAGAATCTGCTGGGGCGTCATACCAACGCCCTCTGCCGCTTCGACGACAGCAGGACTGATGCCATTCAAGCCAACCACACTGTTGCGCAAGATCGGAAGCATGGCATAGAGCGTCAATGCAATCAGCGTCGGCAAGAATCCCAGCGCGGGGATGCCGAAGCCGAACAGCCGTGCCGTCAATGTCGAGAGCGCAAGGAGCAACGGATAGAACAGTGCGAGCAACGCAAGTCCCGGTATGGTCTGGATCAAGCTCGCGATGGCAAGCACCAGCCTGCGTAGCCATGGTCGATCCGCCGCGAGGGCAGCCAGCGGCAGGCTGACGAGCAGTCCAAGCGCCAGCGCCGTGGCGCAAAGTACAATATGTGGCGTGAGATAGGTGGGAAGCAGGCGCCAGGCGTCGAACAAAGCGTCCAATCGGGCACTGGAAAGCAGCTCTGCGCCGGCATCAGGCACGGACAGGTCCGTTCCTGGTCGCAAGCGCGGCGATACGTTCCGCTTGACGTCGCGGCACTTCCATTAAGGCGGTAACGTCCGGATCGTCAGACCCAGAGCCCATCATCAAGGCGTGCGGCGTATCGTCGGCGAGTATGCGGCCGTTCTTCATGACGACGATTCGATCAGCCATCAGCGCGGCCTCCTGGATGTCATGGGTCACCATCAGTGTTGTCATGCCGAACCGGTCGTGCAGCTCGCGGTAGGAAGAACCCAGGCTGTCGCGGGTGACAGGATCGAGCGCGCCCAACGGCTCGTCCATCAGAACAATGCGCGGTCGGGCGGCGATTGCACGCGCGACGCCAATCCGTTGGCGCTGACCTCCGGACAGCATGTGCGGAAAGCGGCTGGCGTAGTCCTGCGGCAAGTCCACCATATCCAGCATCTCGGCCACCCGCGCTTCGATCGCCTTCGCCTGCCAGCCACGCAACCTGAGTGTTACGGCAATGTTGTCGGCAACGCGCATGTGCGGAAACAAACCGATACCCTGAAAGACATAGCCGATGCTCCGCCGCAGCATCGGCGGCTCGGCTTCGCTTACAGGCACTCCGTCGATCCTGACTTCTCCAACGTCAGGATCGACGAGTCGATTGATGGTCTTCAGCAGCGTGGTCTTGCCAGATCCCGAGCCGCCCACGAGCGCAACCAGTGAACCCTGCTGCACGTCGAGCGATACGTTGGAAACAGCAACATTCCGCCCTCCATCGTAGGATTTTGATACAGCATCGATCTCGATATACGGCACGGAAGCAGACGGATTCGAAATCGGCGAAGCTGTCATGAGCAAGGCTTCCCTGTAGACTGCTGAACTGGCGGAAAGTAACCATGCAGGAGTCAGCGCATGATCCACTTGGGTGCACAGGTCCCCGGGTCAGACCCACGCCCATCTTCGGAAAGCGAGCCCGTCACGGCTCCAACGCGACCTGCAAGCCGTCGTCGCCCTCAATATGAACGTAACGGGGTCCGATCGGACGCCCCCTGCCGCTGGCAACAGTGACAATGTCTTTCAGGGGAGCGGCGCGCGCATCCGCCTCAGGGCGAGACAACATCAGATCGGCGTGAAACAGCCCTTCCGACTCAAGACCGGTAGCATCGACGCCAAGAGCCGCCAGGCTGGCCAAGCAACTTTCAAACTCTTCGGCATCGCGAAAACGACGCTGGATAAAAGTCGCGCCGGTAAGGCGTTCTGTCACGAGGCCACGCTTCTCGAACGTCGCGGCTAGAGAATCAAACGGGAACATTCGCAGCACGAACGAAATGATCCATGGACGCTTCTCTGTCGCATCGAGAATCTTGCTGAACGTCTTCTCGGTGACGTAGCCGATGCACCCCGTCGACATGACGACATCCGCGGATCGGATAAGATCCGCGCTGTCCGCCGAGAGCGCCTCCGTTTCAAGATCAGCGACAATGCCCTGCTCAAGCAGACCGACACCCGTTGCATACCTTATCGCCGGCGCCGATACATCGAGACCGATAAATCGCGCGAGGCCGACATCCGGCCAAGCCGCATAGAAATTGCGATCGAGACGCACCAATGTCTCAGAACCGATCGCCCTCATCTCGCGTCGAGCGTAGCGATGGCGCAAGCCCCCGAAAGTCAGTGGAAACCGATGCACCGCTGCGTTGATTCCGTATGAACAGCCAACATCAAGCACGGTCGGCTTGACGCCGGTTTCCGAAACCTTCGCTGCCAGAATTTGGCGCACAACCGGCTCAGCCACGTCCGGGATCATGTAATCCAAATCTCCCAGGACAGAGAAATATGCCCTGGGATCATCCAGGGCATAAATATCATCGAAGACGGCCTTGGACTGATTGATGCGCGAGAAATGTGTTTGCAACCCGGTCTCCTATTTCAATTTACAAGCCACTCGACGGCTGCTGCGTTCAAGTGCTTGATGCCTTACTGCAGAGATTGACCGGCGCACAAACCCATTGCGCTTTTTCAACCTCGCTTCGTGGAACTGCGCTGAGCACTGATGTGCACGCGCGTGTAACGCGGCCTCCTTTTCGAGACCATTGCCTGTTGGGGCGGCTTGATGTGCGGTCAGGATGATGTCGAAAATGCCAGTCGCTCTGGCAGAGAAAGAATCAACTCTAATGCTGCACGAATGAAAGCGTGCGGGCAACCGGCCTCGATAGTCGACAATGTAGATCAGGCGCGGACGCGGCACGCTCACGTTGCGCGCCCGGTGGCGCCAGCCGCAGCACCGAAGAACATTTCGCAGAAGCATGGAACGCACTCGCACCAGCACAGTTGCCGACAACAGGTTGAGACCGCGCCAATAGGAAGGCCGCTCAGATGGGAATGATTGGCCCGCGTAGTTGGCCGATGGATCGAACCTGGCCTACGGACAAGGCGCGCTGGAGCAGTTCCTCGGCAACGGCAACTCACGCACGTGGTTTGGGGGCCATGTGAGAAAATGCGCCAAGCCGCCACGCCGAGGATGAGCTAGCTTGAAGCTGATTTGCTGGAACAGCAACTCGCGCATGCGCACAGGGCTACTGACGGTTTGCATCGCTTCGGAGGCCGATGTGCGGAACTTTATCGGTTCCGCTCCCCCGATGAGACTCCGACAGCCCTGAACGGACTGTGCTTCTTGCACGGCATCGTCAGCGAGATTGAGCGTTACCAAGGGTCTCGAACACCGTCTGCTGCCACCAATCGCCTTCGATTTGATCAAGCACGGCGAGATCGAGCATCGGCCGCAAGGCGCTGTCTTTGGGCAGTACGATCGCATAGCTCTCGCTGCTGAAGCTGGTATCGACAACGCGAGCCGAGGCCGAGAAGTCGCTTCGAACCATCCAGGTCAGCAACGGCTTGTCATGAACTAAGGCATCGATTGTCCCACGCCCCAGCGCGGAGAGGCCGCCCTGGATGTCCGGAAACGTTCGAAACGAAAGCCGCTGACGAGCGAGGTAGTCGGTCGTCGCGGAGTTCGCGACCGCGCCGACGCGCACGGAACGCAGGTCGTTGAAGCCGTGAACGGCGCCCTCGAGCCCTCTGCGCGTCAGGGTGGAGGTGATACCGGCGGTGAACACCGCAATCGCGATCACGGAAGCGATCATCCATCCCATTGCGACGATCCTTCCGGGGAGTGTTGTCGGAGCATTCTGAGCGGCCCCGGCTTGCGTCATGGCGATGGTCGACCACCAGAAGCTGGAGCCGAGTCCCTTGGCGCCGCCACCGAAGTGCTCCGTTTTGCGCCGTTCCAGCATCCAGATCAGGAATCCGACCGCCATTGCGAAACCAAGCAGCACCGCGACGGCCTGGAAGAATCCGAAAGAGAGAAGCGCCCGTCCGATCGCGACCCAGGGGTTTTCGTTGACCGGTACCGCAACGCCGAGCCCGGTGTTGTAAAACGGCTGTGTAAAATCGACCTTGCGCGCACGCTCGGCAGTCACCGTAACCGCCGCGACGCCAACGTCGAATCTGCCGTTTGCGACGCCGTCCAGCAAATCCGGCACGCTCTGGGTTTCGACCAGGCGAAAACGCAGGTGTGCCTGATCGGCGATCCTTTTCCAGAGCGCGATGCTGATACCGCTCCAGCTCCCATCCGGCTGCTTGATCGCAAATGGTGGGGCCTCCTTGGTCGCCACGACCAATTCCTTGTCAGGGGGCGCGGCAGCTTGGGCGTGAAGGGCGCCGCAGCCGAACGCGAGCACCGCCAGCGCCAAGATGCATGACCAGACCGGTCGAATCGACGTCCACCTGCGCTGCGAGATTGGATCTCCCCGCCTGGCGCTGTGGGCAGACATCTCACACGACACCTCTCCCCTCAAATAGCGGTCGTGCAGAGCTGCCGGGAAAGCCTCGAATGAACTCATTGCTCACCTTGACGCATAGCGGGATTGCCGACCAGAGCACCGCTACTCCCTTTGGCATTTCGTCACACACCTGTCCGTCAAAACAATGGCGAAGGCGTTCTCGGCCGCCACGGCGGCCGGACACTGCAACGGAGAGAACCGGGCGCTCTGGCAGCGTCGCCCTGAACACCTGCTCCCGAAGACGAAAAAGAAAGGCAAGGTGCGTAGGCCACATCCGTCCATGCCCGCCCTATGAGGAGCTGTGGGCACTCGAGGTCGAGCTGACTCGCCAAACATGCATCAGCGCGCGGATGCTTGAGGCCTGCGTTTTGACTTGTGCCAGACTCCGTTGTGGCGACGGCCGCTCCGAATTAGAGCACAGGGAAAGACATCCGCTATGCGGTGAGTTCACGCGCAATGACCAGCCGCTGGATCTCGCTGGTACCCTCGAGGATACGCAGCACCCTGGCCTCGCCTGGGAGGCTCGACACGTCGAATTCCTCGAATGCGCCGTATCCACCGTGCACCTGCAGAGCGATATCTGCAACTTCGCCCGCCATTTCCGTTGCGAAGAGCTTGGCCATCGACGTTTCCAACCGAAACGGTCGATCGGCGTCAGCCAGACACGCAGCGTTCCGGATCATCAGCTCGGCTGCGTGGATCTTCGTCAGTGCATCCGCGAGCGGAAAGGTCAGCCCTTGGTGCTGGAAGATCGGCGTGCCCCCAACCTGACGACCGGAGCCGTACACCTTCGCAAGATCGATCGCCTTGCGCGCCAGTCCAAGACCCGTTGCCGCGACGAGGATCCGTCCGATACTCAGCGTCGTCAGGATTTGCCTCAAGCCGTCGCCGCGATTTCCGACCATATTCGCTTTGTGAACTCGACAGTCGTCGAGAAAGAGTTCTACGGAGTCAGCGACGCGCCAGCCAATTTTGCGGCTCGCTTTTCCGACCCGGAAGCCAGGTGTGCCGACCGGCACCACGAATGTGGACAGTCCCTTCGCTCCCAATTCAGGGTCCGTAACGGCCACGAACGTCGTAATGCCGTGGAGCGGAGTGCCAGCATTGGTGGAAAACACCTTGGAGCCACTCAAGACGAAAGAATCACCATCCTCCACGGCACGCATTTTTACGCTCGCGACGTCCGACCCACCACTCGGCTCCGTGACACCGAATGAGGCGATAAAGTCACCGCGACACAGCGGCTCAAGCCATTTGCTCTTCAAGTCATCCGATCCATAGCGAGCGATAACCGTCATGGGAGCGCTATTGCACAGGAAGATGGCGGCAAAGCCGGGCTCTGCGCGAGCGAGCGTCTCGGCCACAATGGCGGCTCCGCGTGTACCGAGCCCTCCACCGCCAAAAGCCGGATCATACGCCGTGCCCATGAAGCCAAGCGCAAGAAATTCCTTCACGAGTTCGGTTGGAAACTCATGCCTGTCGGCGAAGGGCTTGATCCTGGGTCGCAGTGCGCCTGCGGTAAATTGCTCGAGACTGCCTTTTACCAAAGCTTCGTCTTCATTGAGATCCAAGAGCATTGGACCGCTCCTCATGTCGGTGAGCCGGATGTAGTTTAGCGTTGTCTGAATTTCTCGAGGGTCGCTTGAGCGGACGTCTCCCGGCAGTTCTCGAGAAATAGACGATTTGCTTCGAAATCCATCGTTTCAGCGTCTTCCATGAGGTAGTTCGAGAAGAAGCGCTTCGTCGCGCGAACAGCGGGACGTGGTAGTTGCGCGAGCTTTTCCGCAATCGCAATCGCTCTCGTCAGCGCTTCGCCGTCATCGCAGCAGTAGTCGACGATGCCGATGGCGCGCGCATCCTCGGAGTTGAGCGCTTCGAGACAAAAGCAGAGAAGGCGCGCCTTGACGAGCCCGACACGGGCGATCAAGGACCTGATTCCCCATGGGGTCAGCCAACCGTGGGGCACCTCCGGAAGACTAAAGAGCGACGAACGCCCCGCTACGACCACATCGCAAGAGGTCGCCAGCGTCAGTCCTCCTCCAATTGCGAACTTCTCGACAGCCGCCACGACGGGCTTAGCCAAATATCCTATCAAACGGCCGAGATCGCCGCACTCTTGCTCGAACCGTCCCATTGCTTCGAGCTCGAGTCGGCTGATGAATTTCAAATCGCTTCCGGCGCAGAACCCCGGAGCGGTACCCGCTAGAACGATCGCGCCCACGTCGTCGTTGCGATCGAGCTCCAACAAAGCGGCTTTAACTCCGTCGACAAGAGATCGGTCCATCGCATTCCGCCGGGCCGACCGCTGTAACGTGATGATTGCGACGCCGTTACGTTTCTCGACGCTTACCGTCGTCTCTTCGTTACTCATTCGGCTCCACCTGGCACTGGATTGGGTTATGCGCTCAGATACATCTGCTTGACTTCCGTCGTTTCGGACAATTCCTTCGCATGTCCCGAGGTCACGATCCGACCGGATTGCAGCACGTAGGCGCGGTCAGCACAGCCCAGGGCCATCATGGCGTTTTGCTCGGCGAGGAGGATCGTCAGTCCTTCGTGCGCGAGATTTCGCACGATCCGCCCCAGTTCCTCGATAATGATCGGTGCAAGACCGAGGGTCGGCTCATCCAGCAGCATCAGCGTGGGTCGAGACATCAGCCCTCGTCCGATCGCAAGCATCTGCTGCTCTCCGCCCGACATCGAGCCCGCTTTCTGATCCCGTCGCTCGCCGAGCCGCGGAAACATCGAGAATACTCGCTCCAGGTCGGCGCCTGCGTGATCGCGATCGGCTCGGTGATAGGCGCCGATAATCAGGTTTTCCTGGACCGAGAGCTTGGTGAATATCTGGCGTCCCTCCGGCACGAGAACGAGGCCGGCCCTCACACGGTCCACGGTGGAGGATTCCGTGATGTCTTTTCCAGCGAGATGGATCGTGCCGCGATCTGACGTCTTCAACCCCGCCAGTGTTCGCAGCGTCGTCGATTTGCCGGCGGCATTAGGACCGATCAAAGTGACCACTTCGCCCTTCTCCAGCTTGAAGGACACCTCCCTGATAACCTTCTGCTTGCCGTAGCTGACGCTGAGATTCGATACATCAAGCATGCTTTTTGCCCAGGTAGGCCGCGACAACGGATTCGTCGGCGAGAACGTCGGAGGTCTTTCCGGAGGCAATGACCGCGCCGTGGTGGAGCGCGATCGAACGGTCCGCAAGCCGGCCCAGAAAGCCGACCTTGTGGTCGATAATGCACAGCGTGACGCCGTGGGATTTGAGGTCCCTGAGCACCGCGTCGAGATTCGCGATCTCGTCATGACCTAGGCCGGAGGCCGGTTCATCTAGGAGCAGAAGTTCCGGCTCGCAAAGCATACCCATTGCAACGCCGAGCATCTTCTCGCCACCATACGACAGCGCAGCGGCTTGTTCGTTCTTCTGGCTGGAGAGTCGGCAAAGCGCGAGGACTTGGTCGATCTTCTGCTCCAGCAGACGATCCAAACCGACGGGCATGCCTCCGATCAGCGTCCGCAAGCGACCGATTCCCAGCTCGCGCTTGATGTGCAGGTGACATGCGATGCGCATGTGTTCGACGACCGTCAGCTCTGGAAAGAGCTGCGGATTCTGAAAGGTCTTGACCAACCCTTGCTGAGCGACCTCGAACGGCGACAGGGTGCTGATATCGTTCCCTTTCCAGAGAATCACGCCGCTGGTTGGCTTCAGGATCCCGGCGATCAGACTCAGAGTCGTGGTCTTTCCGGAGCCGTTGGGTCCGAATATCCCGATGATTTCCCCACGCTCGATGCCGAACGCTACGTTGGACACTGCGGTGAGGCCGCCAAAGCGCTTGGTGAGGCTTTTTACGTCAAGCAGCATGTTTTCTGCTCGTAAGTAGGCCGACGATACCCTTCGGCATCACCAGGATCACGAAGATGAGGATGGAGCCGTACAGAGCGATGCGAAGCTCGGCGCTGAGCTCGATCACGTGCGGCAAGGCCGTGAGCACGAGGGCGCCGACAACGGGGCCGATCAGGGAATTGACGCCTCCCAGCAGGACCATCGCGATGATGTCGAGTCCGAGCGAGATCGAGAGGAAATGCGGCTCGACGAACCCTGCGTAGAAGCCGTAGAAGGCGCCAACCAGCCCGGCAAGGCCGCTGCCGATTGCGAAGCCGAGCAACTTGTACTTGAAGACGTCGATGCCCAGCGTTTCGCCCAATTGGTCGTTCAGTCGGATGGCGGCAAGACAACGTCCGATCCAGGACTTCAGGACACGGCTGCACACACCGTATACGACCACCAGCAGAGCCAGCGTCAGGTAGTACCAAGCGACCCCGCCCGCAATCGCAAACGTGCCAGATGGCGTCCAGATCTTCGGCGTATCGACGATCGTAATGCCGAGTGAGCCGTTCGTGACGCTGTTCCAGTTCAATGTGATCAAACGCAGCACTTCGGAAAATGCCAGGGTGACGACGGCAAAATAGAACTCTTTGAGCTTAAAGCGGAAGCAGATCGTTCCGACGATAAGAGACAGGATCACGACAATGGCCAGGGCGGGGGCGATCGCCAGCCAAAAGTTCCAGCCGAACGTAGTCACCAGGATGGTGACCACGTAGGCGGAAACGCCGAAGGACGCGGCGTGAAACATGGAGAGCTGGCCGGTGAATCCGAAGATCAAATTGAAACTGACCGCCAGCGACGCCGCCATGAAGCCGTAAATCGCAATGGCGAGCACCGAGTCGCTGTGAATGAAGGCCGGAACGGCAAGGGCGAGCAGCAGCCCGACTGAAATTGCGTACTTCACGACCGATCTCCAAACAGGCCGCCCGGACGGACGAGAAGGATCAAGATGAGGAATACGAGACCGTAAGCGTCCCTGAAGGCCGACGAAAAAAACACCGATCCGATGTTCTCGCTGATGCCGAGAATGATACCGCCGCCCAATGCGCCGAGCACGCTGCCGACGCCGGCGAGAATGGCGGCCTCGACCGCCTTGAGAACGTAAGCCGATCCGATCGTTGGCTCGATCGAATACATGCTCGCGTACAGACCTCCACCGAGACCCGCCAGCGCCGTCGAATAGACCACGACGATCGTCTGGAGCCTTCCCGTTCGGATACCCATAAGAGCCGCGGCTTCGGGATTCTGTGCGTAGGCGAATGCCGCGCGCCCCAACCACGTCCGCGTCAAGGCGAGATATGTGCCGAGGATCACAGCCAGGAATACCGCGGCGACCGCGACCTTGATCTTCGGCAGAACGATGCCGGCTACCTTGAGGGCGCCAGGAAGCACGTAAGTCAGATCTTTGGGCGTGGTCGTGAAGGCCGCGAGGACCAAGGCCTCGAAGACCGAAATCATGCCGATCGACACCAGCAGACCGTTGACCAGGTTGCCGCGAGTGAAGCGAAACAGGGCAAGATCCGAAACGTAACCGAAGATGCTCACGACCACGACGGCGCCAATGACGGCCACGGGGTACGGGAAACCCACGACGTCGTAGAGATACCAGGTCGCGTAGGCGCCAAGCATCATGAACGCGCCGAGCGCGAAATTCACCACGCCGGTCAGGCCGAATGTGAGCGTTACGCCCAGCGCTATGATGCCGTAGAGCGTACCCACGATTACGCCATTCAGCAATTGTCCGATAACTAGCTGCGTCATTGATCGAAGGTCCGCGGGAAGCGCATTTCGTGACGCCTTCCCGAGTGGAGAGAGAGCGCTCCGGCTCCGCCGGAGCGCGACGAACGAGCCTTACTCTTTGGTCGGGTCGTAAGGCACTCTCTCGATGGCACCACCCTTGCGCACGTGGACGACATCGAACCCGAAAACGGCCTCTCCGGTCTTGTCGTACTTGATTCTCCACATGCCCTCGTGGGTCATGCTCATCAGAGCAGCACGGATCTTTGCCACGTCGTCGACGGTGCCTGCCTTCTGCATGGCCTCCACGAGCATGTAGACATGGTCGTAACAAGATGAGGAGCAGAGCGGTGCTTGATCGTAGGGAAATTCGCGCTTGAACAGCTTCTGATAGCTTTCGATAAAGGCACGGACCTTCGGCTCGGTCTTCTCGGCACCCTCGAAGTACTTCGGAACGTATGCGATATAGTCTTCGATCGCGTCCTTGTTCTTCAGCGCCGGCCCGATGGAGCCACGAACGAGAAAGAAACGATTGCCGAAACCGGATTCGGTCGACTGCCTCACGATATCGTAGAGGACGGCATCCGAATAACCCGGGAAGAGAATGTCCGGCTTGCCTGCCGCGAGCTTCGCGAGCACCGCGCTGAAGTCCTTCGTGCCGGGCTCGAACAATTCGACCTGCAGTTCAATTCCGGCATCCTTGAACAGCGCGCTATAAATATCGACGGCGGTCTTGCCGAAGGCGTCGTTCTGGAAAAGCATCGCCACCTTCCTGGTATTGAGCTTCTTCAAATAGTCCACCATCAGCTTGCCGAAACCCGCTGACCCCGCGTCCCAGTTCCAGGTTCGCAGCAGATAGTCGTGATCGGGCTTGCCAAGCGCGGCGTGTGCCGACGTCGCGCCCGCGAACAGCAGGAACTTGCCGTTGTTCTGATTGGCTATCGGCTCGATGGCGTTGAAGACATTGGTCAGAAACGGCCCGAAGACGAAGTGGACTTTTTCTTCCATCATCTTGCGGAACTGTACGGTCGCCTCGCGGGGCTCGCCGCGCGTATCGACCTGCTGCAGTTCGAGTTTGTAAGTCCGGTCGCCGACCTTGAAGCCGCCTTTCGCGTTGATTTCCTCGACCGCAACCTTGGTACCCTGCGCCGACATCCAGCCGTAGGTAGCGGTTGCGCCGGTCAGGGCCTCGATCTGCCCGATCTTGACGACATCTTCGGCCTTGGCCGCCGGTCCGAACAGCAGTCCGGAAGCGATGCCCCCTGCAATCAGGGCCCCTTTCCAGCAAGACATGAATATCCTCCCTCGGCGTCGTTGCGCTTGTGTTGTACTAGTAATATCTTACAAAAGTTTCGTCAACACATCATTGCGTTTTCCTGGATGATGGCCGCTCAGCCCCGGGAGGGGTCGATTTAGGTGTGCGCATTGTGTGAGATGCGCTCGTGCTGCGCTTGTCCCGAACGTCGCAGCGAGGATATTCGTAAGAGACACCCACATCGCGCCTTGCGCGCGCTAAGAGCTTGGCGTCCAATGGCGAAAAAGGTCGGAGTACTTTCCCCTCCCGAGTCTCAGGCCGACACGGCTCATCGACGGCTCGAGGAGATGATCGTGACGCTGCAGCTGCCGCCCGGCAGTCACTGGTCTGAGGAGGGATTGGCAGAGGAGATCGGCATCGGCCGCACACCGGTGCGCGAAGCGGTCAAACGCCTTCAGGCGGACCGTCTCGTGACCATTCTGCCCCGGCACGGCTTGATGATTACCGAGATAAATGTTCATGAGCAGTTGTTGGCGATCGAGCTGCGGCGCGAACTCGAGATTTTCATTTCGATAAGGGCGGCTCGCCGCATCCTTGCAAGCGACCGGGAGCGCCTTCTCGCTGCTGCCGACGAAATCGAAAGCGCGGGCAAGCACGGCAACCTCGAAAAATACTTGCGTGAGGTCTTTAAGGCGAACGGTCTTATCGCCGCGGCTGCCGGCAACCCATTCGCAACCCGCTCAATCTCGCCGCTTCATGCGATGTCGCGAAGATTCTACTACAGGTACGAAAGCGACCTGCAGAACCTCGGTGCAATGGGCGTCCTTCATGCGGCGCGAGCACGCGCGGTTTCGCGGCATGACGAGCAAGGTGCACTCGTTGCCGTTACCGCTCTGATGGAGCAGATCGAAAATTACACACGACAGATATTCGAGATCAGCGTCGGGTCGGGCAGATGATCGGAATCCCCCGGTCTCGTCGAGACCGGGGAACTTCTTAACCGGCTTGTCCCCGAACCGCGCTTGTCTGACCGGGATCGACGAAAAAGCTTGCATCCATCAGCTTCAGTTCGTCTGCGACTTTCCAGGGGGCGAACTCCATCTGCTCGAGCACATCGCGCCGAACGTCGATACCTGGCGCCACTTCCGTCAGCACCAGTCCCTCCGGAGCAACTTCGAACACCGCTCGCTCGGTGATCACCAGCGCGGTTTGGCCGCGCTTGACGCCGTCGGTGACCGCGTAGGTGATGTGCTCCACCTGCTTCGCGAACTTGCGAACCTTGCCTTCCTTGACGATGCTCAGTTTCCCGCCGTCGAAACCGACATCGAGCCCACCGGTGGTGAAGGTTCCGGTAAAGACCAAACGCTTGGCGCTTTGCGCGATGTCGATAAAGCCGCCCGCGCCCGGATTGGCGGCGCCGAACTTCGATACGTTGACTCGGCCGCGCTGATCGAACTGAGCGAAGGCGAGTGCCGCAAAGTTGCACAACCCTCCATCGATGGCGTCGAACTGATAGACGCCGTCGAGGATCGCATCGGGATTCAGATTCGCGGAAAACTGCCATCCAGACATGACGATCCCGCCGTAGGATCCGTGCTCGGTGGTAAACCAATAGTCCTTGAGCTCGTCGCCGTGAAGCAGCCCCTGCTCCGCCATGACGAGCGGCACATCGGCCGCCGCTCCGAAGCCAAAAATGGAAAGTTCGCGTTTCCGCACTTCCTTCGCTGCCCGCGATGCGACGACCTTGTCGGCGGACGACGGGATCGGAGGGAGTTGGGACAACGCCCTGCGCTCACCGCCGAAATAAGCCGGGTCGAACTCGACGTCGGTCGTCATCATCATCTTGGGGTCGACGACGACTGCATCGACAAACATGCCTGGAATCCGGACCTCGGATGCGGCTCTCTGGCCATGAGGCACGGCTCGCCGCACTTGCGCCACGACGCGGCCGCCATGAGCCTTGGCTGCCAGCACCAGCGCAATATTCGAGGACACCAGCGCCTCATTCTCGAAAGACAGATTTCCGAACTCGTCTGAGGTCGATGCGTAGATGAACAAGGTGTCCAACGTCCACGCCGGATAGAATAGATACGGCTTTCCGTCGAATTCGATCTTTCTCACGAGATTGTCTCGTGCTCTTTCCGTAAACCGGCCGCCGCCATTGTCGGGATCGATGTAGGTGCCGATCCCGATTTCGGTCATGTAACCTGGGCTGCGACGAGCTATCTCGCGTAGCCAATGCATCGTCGCTCCGATCGGCCAGGAGTAGGCTTCGATCCTGTTCTCACGGATGAGACGCATGAGCTCGGGTCGCTTTCCCGTCTTGGGATCGACAGGATTGATGTATGAACCGCTCACCATGCGCTTCATCAATCCTTCCTGCGCCACGTGGTCCATGCCCTTGATGCCCTGAGCGTCGCCGGTCCCGACCGGGAAGTAGAAGGTCAGGTTTTTCGGGCTGCCTGTATTGCGGAATTTGTCGCCAAGGGCCTTCAAAAGAGTATCGGGCGTTACCCAACCGATCACACCCACGCAACCTACCGAGGATCCGTCCTGAATGGATGCAACTGCCGTCGCGGCATCAACGATTTTATTCACGACTTCACCGTAAAGCGTTCAAACGTTTTTTGGGAACTTGGCGTTTCGCAGTTCGACGCGAACTCCCGGGACGAGACTTCGTCCAGGCGCTCGGCGTCCGCCATGATGAAGCGGTCGAAGAAGCGCTTCGTCGACGCGACGGCTTCGGGCGGCACCTTGGAAAGACCGACGGCAATCTCCGTTGCCAGAGAAAGCGCGGCGCCCGGCTCGGCGACGTCATCGACCAAGCCAATCCTCGCCGCCTCGATTGTGTCGATCGATGCCGCGCCCCACGTGAGACGGCGCGCCCGCACCGGGCCGACCCGAGTCAGGAGCGCCGTAAGCCCCCACGGCGGCAGCCAGCCGTTCGGGGCTTCCGGCAGATGCCATCGTGCGTTCGACGCAGCGACCACGATGTCGCACGATGCCGCAAGGATCATTCCGCCTCCCAGAGCGTATCCTTCGACGGCCGCGATGACCGGCTTGGCGCGGTAGCCGATCGCGCGCGCGAACGTTGCGGTTTCGGCCTCGTGCTTGCACATATCCGCGATAGAGAGGCCTGCCAGTTCCTTGAGGTCGCTGCCGGCGCAGAATGCGGGCGGGGCGCCCGTCAGCACAACTGCGCTGATCGCGCCATTGCGCTCTGAATCGGCCAGGGCAGCGTTCAGATCCCGCATGAGCTGCGAACCCAACGCATTGCGGCGCTCCGCGCGATTGATGGTAACGATGGCGATCGGACCTTGATTGCCTAGCTTGATCATCTGTTCACGATCCTGTTAATCGAGGCGCGCGCCGTCGGCGTTCACCGCTGCCCTCACTTGCTGCCCGTCAATGTGCCTCGGCGCGATTCCGTCGCGCACCGCAATCACCGCTGCATGACCGATCGCATGACCGTAGGAGAAGCACTGAGCCGTGACGCGTGCTGAAGCGACTGCTTCGTGCTCCGCCGAGAGGCAGCGGCCGGCAACCAGCAGCCCCTCCCCGCGCTCCGGCACGAAGCATCCATACGGCACCTCGTAGTAGTCGTTCAGCAGCCACTCGACGCGAGGCTTGACGCCCGAGTGCAACTCGATCGGCCAAGGCGAGACCGCAATGCCGTCAGATGACTTGGCGCCTTTGACGACGTCTTCGTTTGAAAGCCTCTTTACACCAGAGACCTGACGGGTCTGGCGCACGCCGACCTGGACGCCCGTATCGTTCAGAAAGGCGGCTTCGCATCCCACGAGATGATCGCGAAAGAAGCGAGCGTATTCTCGCGCCTGAAGCCTTCCCTCGATTTCGGCGTCGGTAAAATCCTGATGGAAAAGCGTGTTGAGCTCACGCCCGTCCGGCCCGATCACACGCGTGCAATTACACAGCAACTCGTTGGGTCGAGTGGTGGGGAACAGCCAGATTTTGGCGCGCGGCAGCCGGTATTCACCCGCATTGTGCTTTGCGCGGATCATGTCGGATATCTTTTCCGGCATGATGGTGTCGGCACCGTATTCTGTGACGAAACGATCGATATCGACACCCATCATTCGAAAGATCATCGTCGGGTTCTGAACCCTGCCGTTGTCGCCAATGAAGCTGGGCAAGCCGGCCATTGCGACGACATCAGCATCTCCGCTCGCATCGACGACGACTTTGGCGCGCGCATCGAGGGGTCCTTGTTTCGTCCAGATGACCACTCCCCCGATCCTGTCGCCCTCCATGCTCACGTCGCTAGCGACAGCATGGAACACGACGCGCACTCCGGCTTCCCGCAGCATCGCGTCTGCTTCCTCGCGCCAAACCAAGGGGTCGTGGACCCGCGCCCAAGTCTTTCCGTAGAGCAGCGGATCGCCAAGCCCGCCTTTGGCTTCCAATCGGCGGCAAAATTCGTCGGCAAAACCAAAAACAACCTGCTTCGGTTTGGCGCTGATCGCTTCGGTCGCCTCGTACAGACCGCACACCGTGCCCGACAGCCCGGCCACAGCGCCGCCGCCGCAAAAGCCATACCGCTCCACGAGCGTGACTTTCAGACCCCTTCGAGCGGCGGTTACAGCGGCCGCAACTCCTGCGGCTCCCCCTCCGACGACGAGCACGTCGCTATCGACACGGCTAGACCCACGGGCGTCCAATTGCGTTCTCCCTGTGATATCTTAGTGGTGTATTACAATTATTTCAACGCCTGTTGGTTTGCAAGCGCCTTCGGGCAAAAAAATGCCCGCGATCACGCGGCAGATTTGCGAGTGACAAAAGGCTAGCTGCTTGGAGGCGGCAGCGGCGACTGCGGGCTGGAGGCGACGAGAGGGCTGAAGTTGACCTGGCGGTCCCTGCGCGAACGACGCGACCGGCGTGCTCGCCACCGCGAGCGGTCGGCTCGTCGGGCACGGGATCAGGGCAACAGGCCATGCCGCAGCCGCTATTCGGTAGCGGCGAATGCCTGCGGCGCTGCGAGACTGCTGCAATCCGGCTGTTAAACAGATGGCGCCGTCAACGCGACGATAGCGCGCGCATGGTCGGTTCTTACTGAGGTATCTCGTCCACTGACGATACAGTTTTCGCAATCACGGCGCCCGAAGCCGTGCCGTCAGGCGTAGCGCATCGCAGAAGATCGTGGTTTGGCGTAGAAAATCGTACGCATGGTAGCGGGGGAGGGACTCGAACCCCCGACCCCAGGATTATGATTCCCGTGCTCTAACCAGCTGAGCTACCCCGCCATGAGCTCGCCATCGGCGGCTGGTGAGCCGCGGGTGCGAACGCGCGGCATATAAAGAGTGGCATGCGCGCCTGTCAAGCAAACCCGGACGGGGCAGCAACTTATTGCAGACAGAGGCTATTTCGGCCTCACCGATTGGTCGCCGCCGGGGCTGCCGGGCGGTGGAATCACCGGCGTGTTGCCGCCTTGCGGGGTCGGCGCACGCATTTCGGGATCGACCCCGGCCGGCGGGCACAGCACCCCGTCGGATTTGGCGAGTTTGTCGCCCAGCGGCTGGCTGCTCTGCCCGGTGGTGGTTCCTTCCGGAACCACAACACCGGGATGCGAAGGCTGCTGCGGCGCGCAATTCGCGGCGGTGCGCGACGGCGCCGGTGGCGCGGTCTGGGCCGGCGGTGTGGCTGATGTCGGCGGCGCCTGCGCCACGGCCACAGCGGGTGCCATCATCAGCACACAGGATAAAGCGAGTGTTCGATTGATCCTCATGACGAGAAAACCGTGACGGCGCGCCGATGTTCCCCGTCAAAATCGCCGCAATCTCACGATTTGCGGAAGCGGATCAGCGAGAAATGCCCCATCGGCGGCATCGGCCGGCGCTCCGCAAGGCTGACCCCGCCATGCTTCGCCGCCCAATTGGTCAGCCGCTCCCACGGAAATTCCGGACGCCAGCCGAGCCGCCGCGCCAGCGGCGCGAAGGCAAGCTCGAAGACGCGGCGCGGGCCGCTCTCGGCGCCGATGTGATTGACCAGGATCAGTTCGCCGCCGGGCTTCAGCACGCGGATGAAATCGTCGAGCGTCGCCTCGGGATCCGGCACCGCGGTGATGACATATTGCGCGACCACCGCGTCGAAGAACGCATCCGGAAACGCGAGATTCTTGGCGTCCATCACCGCCAGCGCCTCGACATTGCTGAGGCCCTGCGTGCGCACGCGCTTGAGCGCCCGCCGCAGCATCGGCTCGGATATATCCACGCCGCATAGTTTCGTGGTGCGCTTGTATTCCGACAGCGACAGCCCGGTGCCGACGCCGACGTCGAGCACGCGTCCGCCGATCCGGTCGGCCTCCGCGATCGTCGACTGACGGCCCTGATCGAACACCTTGCCGAACACCAGATCGTAGATCGGCGCCCAGCGGCCATACGCCTTTTCGACCCCTTCGCGGTCGATGTCCCCAGCCATTCCCCTGCCCCGACGTTTCTTCTGTCTATCCGCGAACCGCTTCCGCAATCGGCGCCATCGCATCCTGCGTCGTGGCCCGTATTGCGCGGCTTGCGCTTGCACTCCTGATGAAGCCGCCGCCGAGCACACGCGCCTGCCCGGAGGCTGCGTCGTAGAACACGCAGGCCTGGCCGGGCGACACGCCCTCCTCGCCGGCGACGAGCTCGACCTCATAGCCGCCATCGGCGGCGCGCAACCACGCCGGCTGCGGCGCGCGCGTCGAACGCACGCGGACATAGATCTCGATGCCCTCGCCGATCACGCGATCCAGCGCGCCGTCGCCGATCCAGTTGACGTCGCGCAGCGCGATGCGATCCATCCGCAGCGCCTCGCGCGGCCCGACCACGACACGGCGCGTCGCCGCATCGAGCTTGACCACATAGAGCGGGCTGCCGGAGGCAATGCCGAGCCCCTTGCGCTGGCCGACGGTGAAATGAACGATGCCCTGGTGCTGGCCGATCACATGACCGTCGAGATCGACGATGTCGCCCGGCGCGATCGCGTTCGGCTTCAGCCGTCCGATGATGTCGGTGTAGCGGCCGGTCGGCACGAAACAGATGTCCTGGCTGTCCTGCTTGTCGGCGACCTCGAGATCGAAGCGCCGCGCCAGCTCGCGGGTCTGCGGCTTGGTCATGTCGCCGAGCGGGAAGCGCAGGAAGTCGAGCTGCTCGCGCGTGGTCGCGAACAGGAAATAGCTCTGGTCGCGATCGGCATCCGCGGCGCAAGTGAGCGAGCGCGATCCGTCGGCAAGCCGCCGCGAGGCGACATAGTGGCCGGTGGCGAGCGCCTGCGCCCCGAGCTCGCGCGCGGTCGCGAGCAGATCGCGAAACTTGACCGAACGATTGCACTCGATGCACGGCACCGGCGTCTCGCCGAGCGCGTAGCTGTCGGCGAAATTGTCGATCACCGATTGCTTGAAGCGGCTTTCGTAGTCGAGCACGTAATGCGGAATGCCGATCCGCTCGGCGACATTGCGCGCATCGTGGATGTCGCGGCCGGCGCAGCAAGCGCCCTTGCGATGGGTCGCGGCGCCGTGGTCGTAGAGCTGCAGCGTGATCCCGACCACGTCGTAGCCCTGCGACTTCAACAGCGCAGCCGTCACCGACGAGTCGACGCCGCCGGACATGGCAACGACGATCCGTGTGTCTTCAGGGCGGCCTTCGAGATCCAGACTGTTGAGCATCTTTAAGCGGTCATTGGTCACTGTCGCGGCGAGCTTATGCGCTCCGCGACGATATTGGAAAAAGCCTTTTGTCCAGAGAGCCTTAGAACACGTCCAAGCCGGTTCGGTCGGTTCGGACGCATTGGAGGCCACCTTTAATATAGGCCGTATTCCGGTGAGGCAATCCGGCGGAAGCTGTGCCGTGCCGCGTATGGACGGCAAATCTTGCCGCCGGGCAAAAAGGAGACCCGCCGGGAACCCGCTCCAGCCGGCCAGGGTAGCCAGCAACCATCTGAAATAACTCATTATTTATTGCCATCCGTGGTTGGCCCACTCCTTGCTGACAAAACGCCGGAAGTCTCATTTGCGAGGGTTGGCAGTGGTCAGCGTCACGTCGGAAGCATTGGCAGGCCGGTCTTTTCAGGGCGCGACGCAGCGGTCGTCGCGGCCCGATCCCGCTTCGCAGGCGGGGAACGACGGCTTTGCCGCGCTGGTCGACAGTAACACTGCGTCCACAAACGACAGCCGCTACGACTCCCAGCCGGCGCCCTCGCGGCGGTCCGACGATCCGCCCTCGACGACCGAGGCGCGCCCGCGCGACACCAGCCCGGGCCCCGACCGGACGTCGCGGGATTCCGACAGTTCGCGGGACGACAACAAGGTCGACAGCGACGCGCCGTCCAAGACCAAGTCGAAATCGAAATCGAAATCGGACGACTCGACATCGAGCTCCGATGCAAAATCGACCAGCGACAAGCCGGACGCGACGCAGGCCGCTGCGCAGCAGGATCCCGGTGCGGCAACCGTGAATGCCGTGATTGCTCCCGTTGCCGCGACACCGGCGACTGCCCCGACACCGGCGGCCACCGCGCCGTCCGACCAACCGGCCGCACCGCTCGCGATCGCGGCGGCGGCCATCGCGGCAAGCTCGGCCATCGCCGGCACCGGCGCGGCGGGCGGCAGCGGCGCGCCTGCCGGCGCCGACACCGCGGCGGCGGCGGCCACCACAGCGAACGCCGACAAGGTCGCCAAGGCGGCCGGTGTCAAAACCGACGCGCAGATCATCACGCCCGGCGATGCGGCAACGGCTTCGGGCGCCGCGACAGCAACCAGCGATGCGACATTCGCCGCCACGGTTGCCGCCGGAACGCACGCCACCAAGACAACGACGCAGGCCAAAACACAGGTCGCCGCGAAGGATGCGACGGCGACGATGCCGGCCGACCAGGACGGCGCCGCGGCTAGCAGCGCCGACGCCGCGCAGGCTGCTCCGACCAACATCGTTCCCGCCGCCGCGCAGCCGGCCGCCGTTGCCGGCAAGGCGAAGGCCGCAGCAGACGGTGCGGCCGATGCCATCAAGGCCGACGCGAGCGGCGACGGCAATGCCGCGCCGACGCCGGCGGCCGGCGGCCACGCGGCCGCGCAGACCCAGCTCACGACCCCCGATCCCATCGTGCAGGCAGCGAATGCACTGCAGCCGCAACCCGCGACCACCCAGACGACGCCGTCTGCGACCGCACAATTGACCGTGACCAACACCGCGCAAAGCGC
This sequence comes from Bradyrhizobium ferriligni, assembly GCF_056837965.1. Classification (NCBI taxonomy): domain Bacteria; kingdom Pseudomonadati; phylum Pseudomonadota; class Alphaproteobacteria; order Hyphomicrobiales; family Nitrobacteraceae; genus Bradyrhizobium; species Bradyrhizobium ferriligni. Next base: position 32,338 of record NZ_JBXEJO010000001.1, on the reverse strand, counting down.
CGCCGTGCCGCTCAGCGGGCTTGCGATGCAGATCGCCGCCTCCGCCAAGAGCGGCAAGAGCCGCTTCGAGATCCGGCTCGACCCCGCCGAGCTCGGCCGCATCGACGTCCGCATCGATGTCGATCGCAACGGCCAGGTCACCTCGCATCTCACCGTCGAACGCCCGGAAACGCTGTCGATGCTGCGCCAGGACGCCAATCAGCTGCAGCGCGCGCTCGACAATGCCGGCCTCTCGACCGGCAATGGCGGATTGCAGTTCAGCCTGCGCGACCAGTCGCAGTCGGGCCAGAACAACAATGGTCAGCCCAATCCGAACGCCCATCGTTTGATCGTCACTGAGGAGGACAGCGTTCCCGCCGCAGCGGCGGGCCGCTCCTACGGCCGTGCAACCGGCGCCCTCGGCGGCGTCGACATCAGAGTGTAAGGAGTTCACCATGGCAGTCGATGCAACCATGCCGACGCCCGTCGTCTCGGCACCGGGCACCAGCAACGGAACGAACTCTGGAAGCAGCAGCGGCAGCGGCCTGACGACCTCGTCGCAGGGCATCGCCGACAATTTCCAGACCTTCCTGACGCTGCTGACCACGCAGTTGCAGAACCAGAACCCGCTCGACCCGCTCGACACCAACCAGTTCACCCAGCAGCTGGTGCAGTTCGCGGGCGTCGAGCAGCAGCTGAAATCCAACGATCAGCTGAAGTCGCTGATCGAGATCGAGAAGAGCGCGCAGTCCACCCAGGCGCTGGTCTATGTCGGCAACACGGTCGCGGTCGACGGCAGCAAGACGCAGTTCGACAAATCCGCGACCTGGAATCTGGTGTCCCCGCAAGCCACCAGCGCCACCATCACGATCACGAGCTCGACCGGCCAGACCGCCTATTCCGGCAATTTCAGCCTGAAGCAGGGCAATGCCAGCTTTGTCTGGGACGGCAAGGGCAACGACGGCACGCAATGGCCGGCCGGCACCTACACGCTGACCGCCACCGGCAAGGATTCCAAGGGCAACCCGATCGCCATCTCGACCGAGGTGCAGGGCGTCGTCGACTCCGTCGACCTGACCGCCTCCCCGCCACTGCTCTCGATCGGCGGGCAGACCTACACCACCGACAAGATCAAGCGCGTGGTGCGCGGGGCGACCGGCTCGAGCTAGCCAAGACCTGCGCGCGCGGTGGGTCCCCGCGTTGTCGGTCGCTACCGTGACACATACACACATGTCGTCCTGGCGAAAGCCAGGACCTATAACCACCGTATTCGGTGATGAACGGGATGGCGGCCCCAGCGTCGCGCAACCATTGAGATTCGGGGTAATGGGTCCTGGCTTTCGCCAGGACGACGAGGATGGTTCTCGATTCAAGCTCGCCCGTCGGGGTGTTTTGCCGCCCCCTTCCCGTCATTCCTGGTGCGCGACTGCGCACCTGATCGCATCACTTCCGGACGCCATCCTCCGCCTCCGCCTCCCCCTCCAAGGTCGGTGCCCGCCCAAAGACTGACGACGCTTCCTCACGGCGAGCCAGGGTTCCATGCTATGACCATGTCACTTGGCTGCTTGCTGTGGGGCTCGACAATGCCGATCAATCGCTTGCTGAAGACGGGCGAATACACGCCGGAGCAAATCGATCTCTTCAACAGGGCGTTCAGCCTGGCGCTGCATTCGATGGGTCTGGTCGATCGCAACGATCCGCTTTGCGAGATCGTGGCCCGCAAGGTTATCGAGATCGGCAAGACCGGCGCCCTCGACGCGAAGGGGATCGCGCAAGCGGCTGTGGCCAGCATCGGTCTCTGATCGCGGCCGACGCGGTCGATGGCCGCTGACCGGACGGCGCTTGCCCTGCGGATCAGGCGTTCCGGCTGAGCGCGGGCCGCCGCCGTTCCCGGCGGCCCGCCATCAAAGCGGCCTCACTCGACTTCCTGCACGACCGTACGGGTGTCGGGATCGACCAGCATCACGCGCTGGCCGGTATAGACATAGCGGTATCTGGTGAGCGACGGGCCCCAATCGGCAGGCACCGCTTCAAGCTCGACCTCGCGCGGCACAGGCGAGCCGACGACGATCCTCTCCCGCGTCTCGACGGGACGGATCTTGTGTTCAGTCACATAGCTGTGGATTCGCGTACGGTACTGCGGCTCGATCTGCACGGTGACAGCATGTCCGGCACCGGTCGTGCCGACAATCGTGCTCTGGGCGAAAGCGCCGGTCGACGCCAATACGGCGGCAACAGAAATCAGAACCAGCTTTTTCATAACGTCCTCCTCACCGCTCCATGCGGCGTTTCGAGAACCGCGACAGAATGGCAATGTTCCTAATGGAGGATCCCGATCAATCGCGCCGCCGGCACGCTCCTCGCGCCAAGGCCGCGTTCATCCGGGAATGGTCGTCTTGTTCGGCTGGTCCAGTGTTGGCGCGTCCGGACTTTCGCTCTCCGCATTCAGCTCGACCTCGGCCGCGTGCCGGAATTCCCTGTCCCTGCCGTCGGGCTTTCCGGCCTGCTCCCAGAGCTGCCGCGCGTAATTCCGGATTTGCTGTTCGGTGGCCATGTCATTCCTCGGGAATCCCGAGCTCCTTGCGAACCGTCACGGCGGAGTCACCGACCTTCTCGACGGCTTTACGCAGCTGTTCGCGCGACACGCCGAGGGCATGCGTCCAGCATCTCACCTGACGCAGATCGTGCACGTTGATCTTCGATCGATCGAACTGCTCTTTCCTGGTCAGGCGTTTCGTCACCGGACTTCTCGCGTCAGCCGCTCGGCCCGAGCTTCGGCCGTTGCTGGCGATCCAATCTTCCGGACAGTTATTTGTTCCTTTTCCGGATGAGTGGGCTGTCACCTCTCGGAGGAACATTTTTCGCGAGCGATACTTCAGTCGTGAGAGATGAACAAAGGTGAGCCATGACAAGCATTGCAGACAGAATCGGCGGACGGGTCAAGCAGCTCATCGCCGAGATCATCAACGATGGCAGGCTTGCCGAGGAAGGCGCGCAGCAGATCAAGAAAGCCGAGAACGCGCCGCCGGCGAAGCCGTTCGGCAATTTGGACAAGCTGACCTAGATGCCCAGATATTTCTTCCATCTCGCAGGCGACATCCCCGCACATGACGTCCTCGGTCACGACTGTGCCGACGACAAGGACGCCAAGGATCACGGCAGCTTCATCGCGCACCGGATCGGGACTGAAAAGCCGGAGATGGTTCGCGACGGAAATTTCATTTCGGTTCGCGATGAGGGCGACAGCGAACTCTTCCGCATCCCCCTGGCTTCGACGAACGTCTGACGGTGAACGGTCGTTCTCAGCTCGGCCCGCCGCATGGTGCTCTCAGGACGCGGCGAGGACAAAGCACGCCGCGCCGTTCAATAGGAACAAACGCCGCCGAGCGTGGTTCGGACCTGCACCAGGGTTTGAAAACACCAATTGCACAAATGAAACGCCGCAATCGCTTCAAGCAAACCACGACGCTCGCATACCGCCTCATTCAGCTGGAAGAGGCGGCCCGCATGAGGGCCTCGCACCTGCCTCCCGGCACCGAGCGGGAACGACTTCTCAAGAAGGCCCGCGAGGCCGAGCGCGCCGTCCAGATCGAAGAATGGCTCGCCACTCCGGGAGCGGAGCCGCCGCCGTAGCGCTTCGATTCACATAAGTTGGTTCGATTCACATAAGCTAATGCGCGCATTGCCCCGAGAGGCGCGCTCAAGGCTCGAGCCCGCCCGACCGCCGGTTTGACCTAACCAGACTTGCAGCCGGCTCCAACCCACCTCGCCCTCCGCTCCGGAGCGGTCACCCCCAAGGCAGCATCTCGCGCCCATCCCGATCAGGGCGGCGCGGCTCAGTGGGAGCCCTTTCGTGCGAGCCGGACACCGCGCGGCGAATCGCCGAAACGGGTTCGGAACAGACGGTTGAAATACGAAACATCCGAGAAGCCGACCTCGAGCGCGATATCGGAAATTCGCCGACGGCTGGCATCGGACTCGGTGAGCAATTTGAGCGCCCGCTGGAGCCGCAATTCATTCATGCGCTCGGTGAATGATGGTCCCGATGATGCCATCAGGCGCTGCAGATAGCGCGACGAGATGCCCTGGCGACGTGCAACCGCCTGAACGCTGAGCCCGGGCTCCTGAAAGTGAGCGGCAATGTAGTCGAGCACTGCACTGTGCCGCGCGGCGACGACGGCGCTCGCGCTGCTCTCGCCCAACGCAGGACACTCGCCGATTGCGAGCGCGACGAGATCGTGGATATGGGCCACGACCGTATCGCGAAGCTTCGGTGTGCTCAGCGCTCGCGTTCTAAGCACCGATTTCAGATATGAGGTGAACAATCGGAATGCTTCTGTCCGGTGCGAAATCGGCCGCATGGCCAGGCCTTCGACGTCGGTCACGCGCTGCGCAAGCGCCTCGCGCGGCACGGCCAGACCGAATTGCGCCCCGTCGACATAGGTGACGCTGACGGGCTCGGAGTGCAGAATTGCGATCGCATCGCCGGCGCGAAGGTCGGCTTCCTGGCCACGCTGCGATAGCTGACTTTTGCCCGGAGAGCAGAAAATCACGCCGATGGAGTCATCGCCATCGGCAAGGTTCGCTTGCAAACGTTTGAAACGCATCGACGTGCCTTTCAGCGCCAGCATGCGCAAACCCTGGACCGCCCGCAGCGACGCATCGGCCTGGAAGGCAATGTCCGATAGCGGCTCGATATCGGCGTGCACGACGCAGCGGCCGAAGTGCTCGCGCCATAGCGGGATACGAATGCGTTCCGGAAGGTCGCGCGTCGAAAATCGATACGATGCGAAATTGGCTGCGTCCGTCGGCATGGGGACCTCCAGCCTTCACAAAACACGCCAGAATGAAATGCTCCGGCACACCACAGTCAGTATCTGCATTTTGCGATTCACGCACCGGCCTTCGCCTGACCGGTGCGCATCAGTCCAAGAAGCTACGCTATCGGTCTGCTAGTGTCATTCGCCTGTGATTGATGGTGATGTGAACTGGTTCACTTGGTGATTAGAATATTACGTATATAATGCTTATGAAAATCGCGGCGAAATTTCCCCTTTAAGAAGACGCGGTCGCGATCGCTCTATTTATAATTGCTGCCATCGGATTCATTTCAAAAATTCCGGGCAGCGTGCAAGCGCAAATCAGTGTCATGCCCCTGTACGCGGTTTCCTGGCTAAGACGCCACGCGCAGGCCATTCAGTAGAACGACTGACATCGATTTTGGTTGCGTCGGACTGCCTGCGGCACTGTCGGTTATCGCCGCCGGTTGAAATGGTCGAAATCTGTCACGTGGGAAAGTCAACCTAAGTGATCAAGAAGGCGTTCGATCATGTCCACCATATTCGACATGCTTTATCATGAGTACTGCCGTGCCCGCCTCGCCGAAATGCGAAAGCAGCATTTGTTGCCGGCCATCGGCGAAATCGTGCAGGCTCCGTCGGAGGAAAGCGATCCTCCCGGCCCCCGTGATTGCGGTTGGCCGGCGGAAGCGCCGCCAACCCTCGGGTAGCTGGAGCGCACCATCATACAGGTTGGCCGGAGGCTAGTCCGGCACGCGCACGCCTCGGAGCATCCGAGCCTCTCATCGACCCATGTCCGATGAGGCCGCGCGGGCACGCCGGACAGATCGACAGATGCACGATCGAACCCGCAGCTCGAAGCGATTGCTCGGCGAGACTCCGCCGGAGTTCAGATCGACCGGCCGCGACCCGCGCATCGATGTCTGTCGCGGGATCGCGTTATGGTGGATCTTTCTCGATCATATTCCAGACAACGTCGGAAGCTGGCTGACCCTGCGCAACTACGGCTTCTGCGATGCCGCCGAAATATTCATGTTCATCTCGGGCGTCACCTGCGCACTGGCCTACGGCAGGGCGCGTCAGCGCGACGGCTGGCGCGGCATGATCGGCCGTTCGCTGCGGCGGGGATGGGATATCTATGCCGCCTTCCTGCTGCTGACGCTCGCTTGCGCGATCCTCGTCTACCTCGCGGGCAGCGATCGTCTCGCCGACGACAGCAATACGCGGGTTCTGTTCGAACGTCCGGGCGCAGCGCTTGCGCACGCCGCGGTGCTGCAATTCCACCCTGTCAATACCGACGTGCTGCCGGTCTTTGTGATCTGTCACGTGTTGTTCGCACCGCTGCTGTGGCTGTTGCTGCGAGCGCCGAACCTGGCGCTTGGCCTTTCGCTGTTGCTTTATGCGCTGGTGCACGTCTTCGGCTGGAACATTCCCGCCTGGCCCGACGGCGTCTGGTTCTTCAACCCGCTGGCCTGGCAGCTTCCGGTCGTGCTGGGCGCATGGTACGTCATCGAGGGAAGGACCATCCAGGGATGGGTGACGTCGCGCCCCGCGCTTGTTCTGTCCGCGCTCTATCTTGTGTTCGGCCTGGTCGTTGCGCTCGGCCACGGCATCAAGCCGCCGCTGCTGCCGCAGGCTCTGACCGATCTGCTGTTTCCAATGGACAAGTCGAATTTGAGCCCGTTGCGGCTGCTGCATTTTCTGGCGCTTGCAATCCTGGCGTCATGGCTGGTTCCCGCGGGCTGGCAAGGGCTGTCGACGCCGATGCTGCGCAGCGCGCGGCGTTGTGGCGAGAACTCGCTGCCGATCTATTGTCTCGGCGTCCTGCTGGCGCTCGCCAGCCAATGCGACCTGTTCGACATCTCGAATCGGCTTTCGATGCAGATCGGACTCAGCCTTGCCGGTGTCGTTGCGATGGCCGCGGTCGCGACGCTGCTGAACATGCTCGGCGCCAAGCGCGCCCAGTCGCTGGATGTCGACACCGCCGGACATGATCTTGTGCCGCGCGCCGGCGATCGCGGCATTTTCGACGGTCATGGCGCGCATATCCTCTAAAGCGCGCCGACCGGTCTGGCGCTAAACGGTCCCAGGAAGCCGTCACTACGTCCCCACGCGATTTCGTCATCGTGCGCGGGAGAGGCAGATGCTCTCCCACGCAGGGTCAACGCCGAGACTCAGCTCGACTGCCGCGCGGCGTCGAGGATCAGCCGCGCGATCGCGTCCGGCTGCGAGATCAGCGCGAGATGGCTGGCCTTCACCTCGATCGTGGTGGCACCCATCCGCTTGGCCATGAAGCGCTCGAGATCCGGATTGATGGTGCGGTCTTCGGTCGAGACGGCGTAGTAGCTCGGCTTGCTGCGCCAGGCCGCATGGCTGGTCTTGCCGGCCAGCAACTGCTTGTGGAACGGCTGCTGCACGGCATAGAGCACCTTCGCCTTCGCCTCCGGCAAGTCGCCGGCGAAATCGCGCAGGAACGCTTGTTCGCTCAGCCGGCCCTCGTCGCCGTCGAACACGATGCCGGCGCTCGCGGGCGGCGTCGGATAGGTCTTGGCCAGCGCGGTGTAATCCTCGTCCGCATCGGGTGCGCGCGCCGCGACATAGACCAGCGCCGAGACATTCGGATGCACGCCGGCCTCGGTGACGATCATGCCGGAGAAGGAATGGCCGACCAGCACGGTCGGACCATCCTGGCGATCGAGCACCCGCTGCGCGGACGCAACCGCTTCGGACAGCGTGGTCAGCGGATTTTGCACCGACGTCACGTTGAGCCCGGCGGCCTGCAAGCGCGGAATGACCTCGGACCAGCAGGAGCCGTCGGCGAACAGGCCGTGCACCAGCACGACGTTGCGCGCCTTGACCGGCGGCGTGGTGGCGGCCATCCCGCGCGAGGACACCAGTGAAGCCGCAGCTCCAGCGAGCAAGGCGGTCGAGAAGGCGCGTCTGTTCATCATCATGTTACTGCTCCGTTGTTTGGATGGTGAGTTGAAAATCAGTGAAGCGCGTCCACCTGCGGTGAACGGACAATCTCTCCTACGCGCGCAAAGGCCTCGTGGTTACGCTCGATGCTGTCGTGATCGTAAAGATAGTTGACCATGATGCCGAAGGATTCCGCCATCGCACGATCGGCCGTGTTGCCGAGCCAGTTGATCCGCTCCAATCGGGCACCGTTGCCGAGATGGAAGCGCGCCACCGGATCGATGCGATTCCCGGACGCCGGCGAGCGCGTGAGATATTGCGCGCACAGCCTCATCAGGAGCGGACGCCAGGTCTCGCAGGTCGCCGCGTCGTGCCACCAGCCTTCTCGGTCCAGCTCGCGCAGCATCGCGACCTCATTGCCGCCGGATTGCGGCTGCTGGCTGAGCCAGCGCCGGAAGCCCGGTATCGGCGACAGCGTGGAGAAGCGCTTCAGCTGCGGGAATTCCGTTTGCAGCTCCTCGACCACCTGCTTGATCAGGAAGTTGCCGAACGACACGCCGCGCAATCCGTCCTGGCAGTTGGAGATCGAATAGAAGATCGCGGTGTCGGCATGCGCGGCCCTGAGGCCTGCGCTGTCTTGATCCGCATCCTGCACCAGCAGCGGCGGCACGGCGGTGGCCAGTCCCTGCACCAGCGCGACCTCGACGAAGATCAGCGGCTCGCCGGGCAGCGCGGGATGGAAGAAGGCAAAGCAGCGGCGGTCGGGCGCAAGGCGGCGGCGCAGATCGTCCCAGCCCTTGATCTCGTGCACCGCCTCATAGGCGATCAGCTTCTCGAGCACGGCGGCCGGCGACTGCCAGTCGATGCGGCGAAGCTCGAGGAAGCCGCGATTGAACCATGAGACGAACAGATGCTTGAGATCGGCATCGAGCAGCGTCAGCTCCGGTTCGGAGCCGAGACGGTTGGCGATCTCGCTGCGCATCGCGATCAGGCTCGCCGTGCCGCCGGGCGCCATGTTCATCCGCCGCAACACCTCCTGGCGCGGCGGATCGGCGGCGTCGGCCAAAGCGGCCGCGGCTGCCGCGGTGCTGTCGGCAAGATAACGCTTCGCCGCATCCTGCAGCGCCGCCGCGTCGGGCTGAAACGCGCTCGCCAGATAGCGTTGAAAGCCGTGCCGGCCGTCGGCATCGAGCGCGCGCATGGTCTGCTGCAATTGGCGCGCGATCAGGGCGCCCGACGCTTCGCCGCGCTCGGACAACAATGCCGCGGCGAGCTGCCTCGCTTGATCGAGCGAGGCCGGTGGGCCGCCTGGGATGTGCTCGGCGTGGGTCATGGAAGCCTCCTTCTAGCGGCGGAATTTGGCGGGCGGCGCGTAGAGGCCGCCCGATGCGGTGACGAGGTCGTCGATCGATTTCGCGGCGAGCCAGTCGCGCGTCGCCGTCGCGACGTCGAGGCCGAGATCGGACGGCAGCATCACGATGCCGCGGCGGCGCAGGCCGTCGGTCGTCCCGGCGTCCTGCCGCCGACCGAATTCGGTGTCGCCGGCGACCGCGCGCAAGGCGGCCTCGCGCTCCTGCGGCGAGCGGCAACGCAACAGGTTGCAGACGCCACGCTCGGTGATCACGTGGGTAACGTCGTCGCCATGGATCATGACGGGCGGCAGCGCGAAGCCGGCCGAGGCCGCGAGGTCGAACGCGTCCAGCCGCTCGACGAAGCTCGGCGCGCCGTTCGGCTGCCGGGTCTGGACCATCTGCACCACCAGCTTGCGGCCGCGCAGGCGCTCGCCTGCTTCCTCGCCGGCACGCAGCCAGGCAGCGCTGTCGTGGCGCCGGCCGCGCGGATCGGCGCCCATGTTCGGCGCGCCGCCGAAGCCGGTGATGCGGTCCTTGGTGGCGGTCGAGCTGTTGCCCTCCGGATCGATCTGCAAGGTGCCGCCGACGAACAGGTCGCAGGCATATTGTCCGGCGACCTGCGCCAGCGCGCGGTTGGAGCGCAGATTGCCGTCGGCGCCGACCGGAAACACGTCGGGACGGCTGGCGACATAGCGCTCCATGCCGAGCTCCGAGCCGAAGCAATAGACGTTGTCGACGAAGCCGGCTTCGATCGCGGGGATCAGCGTCGGATGCGGGTTGAGCACGAAATTCCGTGCGACCTTGCCCTTCAGCCCGCGCCCGGCGGCAAAGGTCGGCAGGATCAGCTCGATCGCCGCGGTGGCATAGCCGATGCCGTGATTGAGCCGTGTCACCTGATAAGGTTCGTACACCGCTGCGATCGCCATCATCGCCATCAGGACGTTCTCGTCCCTGACCTTGGCGGGATCGCGCGTGAACAGCGGATCGATCGCATACGGCTTCGGACCGGGCACCACGACATCGACCCAGTCGCCGGGGATATCGACGCGCGGCAGGCGATCGACGATCTCGTTGACCTGCGCCACGACGACGCCACCGCGGAACGCCGCGGCCTCGGCGATGGTCGGCGTGTCCTCGGTGTTCGGACCGGTGTACAGATTGCCGTCGCGATCGGCCTTGTCGGCCACGATGAGCGCAACCTGCGGCGTCAGATCCACCAGCATCCTCGCGTAAAGCTCGAGATAGGTATGGATCGCGCCGATCCGCAGCGCCTTGGCGGCGACGAGCTCGGCGAGGCGTCGGCTCTGCGGGCCGGCAAAGGCGAAGTCCAGGCGGTTGGCGATGCCGCGTTCGAACACCGCGAGATGATCGGGAAGCGCGAGCACCGACTGCACCATGTGCAGATCATGCACCCGCCCCGGGTTCACCCCGGCGAGGCACGCGGCCAGGAAGTCCGCCTGCTTCTGGTTGTCGCCCTCGAGCGCCACCCGGTCGCCGGATGCGATGACCGCCTCCAGCAGCTCGATCGCGCGGTCGGGCGGGCAGACCTTTCCACTCGTGCCGCAGACAGCTCGCGCACGCGCCAGGCGCGCCGTGCGATCGGTTCGTTGTGTCGTCTCCGACATGATGGCCTCTCCTTGCTTGATCATGAAGCGAAGGTAGGCGGCCGGCATTGATAACAGAAACGATATTCTATAATATGATTGATTATGAATATGGATTAATCGATGCTCGACCTCGAACTTTTGCGGGCCTTCGTCGCGGTCGCCGATTGCGGCGGCTTCCACCGCGCCGCCGAGCAATTGCATCTGACCCAGTCGACCATCAGCCAGCAGATCAAGCGGCTCGAGCTCGAGACCCGGCGGCCGCTGTTCCGGCGCACGACGCGCAGTGTCGCATTGACCGACGAAGGCGAGATGCTGCTCGGCGACGCGCGGCGTTTGCTGCAGCTCGAGGAGGCGGCGCGGCAGCGGCTGGTGGCGCCGCGGCTGTCCGGCTCGGTCCGTCTTGGCGTGGTCGAGGAAGTCGCCGGCGGCTCATTGCCGTCGGCGCTGGGCCGCTTCGCCGCGCTGCATCGCGGCGTCAAGCTCGAGGTGCAGATCGGCGTCAGCGCCGAATTGATCGAGCAGCTCGATGCGGGCCGGCTCGACCTGGTGTTCGCCAAGCGGCCGCTCGGAACGTCGAAAGGCCGCCTGGTGTGGCGCGAGCCGCTGGTGTGGACCGCGGCGGAAACGTTCGATCTCGTTCCCGGCGCGCCGCTGCCGCTGGCGCTGTACCGCGAACGCTCGGTGTCGCGCGACGCCGCGCTCTCCGCGCTGCGCGACGGTGAGCTCGGCTGGGAGATCGTCTATACCAGCCCGAGCCTGACCGGCGTCCGCGCCGCCGCCGTCGCCGGACTTGCCGTCACCCCGCTGCCGCTCAGCGCGGTCACCCCGGGCCTGCGCATTCTCGGAATCGGCGACGGCCTGCCGCCGCTTCCCGATCTGGAATTCGCCATCTACGAGAAAAGACGGCCGGACAAGGCCGCGGAGGCGCTCGCCGATGCCTTGCTGACGCTGGCGCGCGGTCCCCTGCGCCCCACGATCTGAGCACGCCGAACCCCAAATTGCGCCGCGCGCCGGTCTGCCTGCCGGCAGGCAACCCCCGCTGTTCCCGGCCGTTCCAACGAGATTCGTATTGAACGCTTGGGCTTAGGCAAATTTTAAACCGGGAGGCGTAGCTTACCCCTTGCGAGTTCAGTGGTTGAGAGTTTGTGAGTACGCCATGACAGAACCCCATCGCCCGAGGGTGAAATACGTCATCGGGCCTGACGGCAGCCCGTTAACGATTGCGGATTTGCCGGCCCCCGGTACCAAACGGTGGGTCATCCGCCGCAAGGCCGAAGTTGTCGCTGCGGTCCGCGGCGGCCTGCTCTCCCTCGAGGAGGCCTGCAGCCGCTACACATTGACCGTCGATGAATTCCTTTCCTGGCAGTTCTCGATCGACCAGCACGGTCTGGCCGGGCTGCGCACCACCCGCATCCAGCAATATCGGCAGTAATTCGGCGCCGATCCTGTGGCATTTGACGAAAACCGGCCTCGCCTTGCGAAGCCGGTTTTTTTCATGTCCGCGATTTTGCCGCGGTCCTTAACCTTCGTTAACCATATGGAAACCATACCCTAGGCAATATTTGCCCAGTCGGACCCGCGCGGGCCGAATCCCTGGGGGCCGTTGGTGCAAAGTCTGGTTGCTTTCCTGAGAGGTCTTGGTGCGGCCCGCCTCGCGGCCATGATTGCGGTCACCGCGGCCCTGATCGGCTTCTTCGCTTTCGTCATCATGCGCGTCACGACGCCACAGATGACCACCCTCTTCACCGACCTGTCGACCGAGGATTCCTCTGGAATCATCAAGGAGCTGGAGCGCCAGGCGATCCCGTTCGAGCTGCGCAATGACGGCGCTGTGATCATGGTGCCGAAGGACAAGGTGACGCGGCTCAGGATGAAGCTCGCCGAGGGCGGCATGCCCAAGGGCGGCGGCGTCGGCTACGAGATCTTCGACAAGTCGGATGCCTTGGGCACCACGAGCTTCGTCCAGAACATCAATCATCTGCGGGCGCTGGAGGGCGAGCTCGCCCGCACCATCCGTGCCATCGACCGCGTCCAGGCCGCGCGCGTCCACCTCGTGCTGCCGGAGAAGCCGCTGTTCTCGCGCGAGACGCCCGAACCATCAGCCTCGATCGTGCTCAGGGTGCGCGGCGCGCTGGAGCCGCAGCAGATCCGGGCGATCCGCCACGTCGTCGCCTCCGCGGTCAACGGGCTGAAGCCGCAGCGGGTCTCGATCGTCGACGAGGCCGGCCAATTGCTCGCCGACGGCGCCCAGTCCGATGCCGACGCCGCGGTCGGCGATGAGCGCCGCGCCGCCTTCGAGAAGCGGATGCGCAAGCAGGTCGAGGACATCGTCTCCTCGGTGGTCGGCGCCGGCCGCGCCCGCGTCCAGCTCTCCGCCGACTTCGACTACAACAAGATCACCCAGACCTCGGACAAGTTCGACCCCGAGGGTCGCGTGCTGCGCTCGACCCAGACCCGCGAGGAATCGAGCCTCACCGCCGACAATTCCGGCCAGGTCACCGTCGCCAACGAGCTGCCGGGCAGCCAGAACCAGGACAATGCCGCCCGCGCCCGCGACCAGAGCAAGAAGAGCGAAGAGACCAACAATTACGAGATTTCCCGCACCACCAAGACCGAGGTGACCGAGGCCGGCCGCGTCAACCGTATCTCGGTCGCGGTGCTGGTCGACGGCAGCTACTCCAAGAACGAAAAAGGCGAGCTGGTCTACCAGGACCGCACCAAGGAGCAGCTCGACCGCATCGCTGCCCTGGTCCGCTCCGCGATCGGCTTCGACCAGAAGCGCGGCGACCAGGTCGAGGTCGTCAACCTGCGCTTCGCCGAGCCGCCCGCCGCGCAGCCGATCGCCGAGCCGACCGGCCTGCTCGGCATGCTGCAATTCACCAAGGATGACGTGATGTACGTCATCGAGCTCGGAGTCATGATGATGCTCGGCCTGGTCGTGCTGTTCATGGTGGTCCGTCCACTGGTCAAGCGCATCGTGGCCGCCGACGTCATTCCGGCGCTGACCGGCGCGGGCATGCCCGCGCTGGCCGAAGCCCCCGAGAGCACCGGCACGCCCGGCCAGGCGCTGATCCCGAGCGGCAGCGGCGCGGCACAATTGATCGACGTCGCCCAGATCCAGGGCCAGGTCCATGCCCAGGCCGTGCACCGGGTCGGCGAGCTCGCCGAACGCAATCCGAACGAAACCGTCTCCATCGTCCGTCAATGGCTGAGCGAGCCGGTAGAGAACTGACATGGCCGCCGTACCCCAGACCACCAACGCCAACGACATCGCTACCGTCCTCTCGACGCTGGCGAACCGGCAAAGCGCCCGGCCCAAGGGCAAGCCGTTGCCAGGCCCGAAGCGCGCGGCGATCCTGATGCTCGCGCTCGGCGAGCAGTATGGCGGCAAGATCTGGTCGATGCTCGACGACGAGGAAGTCCGCGAGCTGTCGGTCCACATGTCGACCCTCGGCACCGTCGAGGCCGACGTGGTCGAGGACCTGATGCTGGAATTCGTCTCGCGGATGTCGGCCTCCGGCGCGCTGATGGGCAATTTCGACGCCACCGAGCGGCTGCTGCAGCAATACCTGCCGGCCGAGCGCGTCTCCGGCATCATGGACGAGATCCGCGGCCCGGCCGGCCGCAACATGTGGGAGAAGCTCTCCAACGTGCAGGAAGAGGTGCTCGCCAACTACCTCAAGAACGAATACCCGCAGACCATCGCCGTGGTGCTGTCGAAGCTGAAGCCGGAGCACGCCGCGCGCGTGCTCGCGATCCTGCCCGAGGACATCGCGCTCGACGTGGTCGGCCGCATGCTGCGGATGGAGGCGGTGCAGAAGGAAGTCATCGAGCGTGTCGAGCAGACGCTGCGCACCGAATTCATGTCGAACCTGTCGCAGACCCGCCGCCGCGACGCCCATGAGGTGATGGCCGAGATCTTCAACAATTTCGACCGCCAGACCGAAACCCGCTTCATCACCTCGCTGGAAGAGGAAAACCGCGAATCCGCCGAGCGCATCAAGGCGCTGATGTTCACCTTCGACGATTTGATCAAGCTCGATACCGCCTCGGCCCAGACGCTGATGCGCAACATCGACAAGGACAAGCTCGGCGTCGCGCTGAAGAGCGCCAACGAGGAGGTGCGCAGCTTCTTCCTCGGCAACATGTCCTCGCGTGCCGGCAAGATGCTGATGGACGACATGGCCGCGATGGGCCCGGTGCGGCTGCGCGATGTCGACGAGGCGCAGGCGCTTCTGGTCAACCTCGCCAAGGACCTCGCCGCCCGCGGCGAGATCACGCTGACCAAGAACCGCGCTGACGACGAGCTGGTGTACTGATGGCTGCGCCCGCAAAATTCCTGTTCGACACGGATTTCTCGGCGCCGGACCGCGCGCGCGAACGCGCGCCGACGCCGGCCGAGGTCGCACAGAAGGTCGCCGACGCCGAGGCGCGGGCCTATCGTGCCGGCTACGAGGCCGCGCTGCGCGAGGCCAAGGTCGAGAGCGAACGCCGCGCCGCGCAGGCGCTGGAGGAGATCGGCACCGCGATCAAGGGCATCGCGGCGCGCTTCGCCGGCATCGAGACGCGGATGGAGACCGAGGCGGTGGACGTCGCGGTGGCGGTCGCCCGCAAGCTTTGTTCCGAGCTGATAGCGCGCGAGCCGCTCGGCGAGATCACCGCGCTGGTCTCTAACTGCTTCTCGCATCTGGTGGCGACGCCGCATCTCGTGGTGCGCATCAATGACGCGCTCTACGAGGCGGCGCACGACAATATCGAGCGGATGGCGGCGCATTCCGGCTTTCAGGGCCGGCTGGTGATCCTGGCCGAGCCGACGATTGCGACCGGCGACTGCCGGATCGAATGGGCCGATGGCGGCGTCGTGCTGGAACGCGCCGCGATCGAAGGCAAGATCAACGAACTCGTCGGGCGCTATCTGGCGTCCCGCAGCCAGGCCGGCTGAAGGCGATTGAGGGCTGAACCATGAGCGACACCGACACCCAAGTCCCGCTTCCCGATCTCAACTCCGCCGAGGCGCCCGGGATCGACGACATCGGCTACAACGAGGATGAGCATGCCGCGCGCATCGCGGCCGATCTCGAGGCCGTGTTCGACGTGCCGGTGCAGGTCTCGGCGGTGCTCGGCCGCTCCAAGATGGACGTCGGCGACCTTTTGAAGCTCGGACCGGGCACCGTGCTCGAACTCGACCGCCGCGTCGGCGAAGCGATCGACATCTACGTCAACAACCGCCTGGTGGCGCGTGGCGAAGTGGTGCTGGTGGAAGACAAGCTCGGCGTGACCATGACCGAAATCATCAAGGCGGAACGCTCTTAATAACTCAAGCGGTAGCGCGCGGGACCTGCGCGACCAGACGAACAGGAGATCATCATGCGGCTTCTCATCGTTGGCACCCTGAAGGGCCAGCTCACGACCGCGACCAAGATCGCGATGGACAACGGCGCCTCCGTGACCCACGCCGAGGCCGCCGAACAGGCGATGAACGTGCTGCGCGGCGGCAAGGGCGCCGACCTCCTGCTGGTCGATGTCGGTCTCGACATCCGCGACCTCGTGATGCGGCTCGACGCCGAGCACATCCACGTGCCGATCGTCGCCTGCGGCATCTCCAACGACGCCCGCGCCGCGGTCGCCGCGATCCATGCCGGCGCCAAGGAATACATCCCGCTGCCGCCGGACCCCGAGCTGATCGCAGCGGTGCTGGCCGCGGTCGCCAACGACGCGCGCGATTTGATCTACCGCGACGAGGCGATGGGCCGGGTGATCAAGCTGGCGCAGCAGATCGCGGGCTCGGACGCCTCCGTCATGATCACCGGCGAGTCCGGCACCGGCAAGGAAGTGCTGGCGCGCTACGTCCATTCCCGCTCGGCCCGCGCCAAGCGGCCGTTCATCTCGATCAACTGCGCCGCGATCCCCGAGCACCTCCTGGAATCCGAGCTGTTCGGCCATGAGAAGGGCGCCTTCACCGGCGCGGTGGCGCGCCGCATCGGCAAGTTCGAGGAAGCGACCGGCGGCACGCTGCTGCTCGACGAAATCTCCGAGATGGACGTTCGGCTGCAGTCCAAGCTGCTGCGCGCGATCCAGGAGCGCGTGATCGACCGCGTCGGCGGCACCAGGCCGGTCCCGGTCGACATCCGTATCATCGCGACCTCGAACCGCAACCTCTCGGAGGCGGTGCGGGAAGGCACCTTCCGCGAGGACCTGCTGTTCCGCCTCAACGTCGTCAACCTGAAGATTCCGCCGCTGCGCGACCGCCCGGCCGACATCCTCGAGCTGGCGCAGCATTTCGCTAGGAAATATGCCGAGGCCAACGGCATGCCGGTCCGTCCGATCTCGACTGATGCCCGCCGCGTCCTGACCGCGAACCGCTGGCAGGGCAACGTCCGCGAGCTCGAGAACACCATCCATCGCTCGGTCCTGATGGCGCAGGGCGACGAGATCGGCGCTGAGGCGATCCTGACCCCCGACGGCGACCGCCTCGACCTCGCCAAGACCGCACCCGCGGTCGCGCACGCGACGCTTGCCGCCGAGCAGGTCACCCGCGCGCTGGTCGGCCGCACTGTCGCCGACGTCGAACGCGACCTCATCCTGGAAACCCTGAAGCACTGCCTCGGCAACCGCACCCATGCCGCCAACATCCTCGGCATCTCGATCCGCACGCTGCGCAACAAGCTGAACGAATATGCCGACGGCGGCATCCCGATCACCCCGGCCGGCAATGGCGCGCCCGATTATCAACGGATGGCGAACGCCGGCTGAGCACGGGAAGCGGCGGGATAAGTCCCGCCGTTTGCCTCGTCTCACGAATAGCTGGGCGCGTCGGGCTTGCGGAAGATCCGGATCGGATCGCCGGGCGTGATGTCGCGGCCGGTGAACGTCACATAGGCATAGAGCGCGAGATAGGCGACGGCAATCGCACCGACGAGATAGAACAGCCAGGTTCCCACGCGCTTCATCGAACCGTCACGTCTCCGAAATCTCGGGCGCTTTTAATGCGCGCGCCGGGAAAGCGCCACGGCCAACATGCCGCGCCGGCCTCGGCGCCGTTCATCCCTTGAATCCGGGGAACAGTTGCCTTACACAATCTCCTATTGTTTTTACGTCCATTGACAACTGGAGAGTGATATGGCCCTCTACGCGCAGACCAGCGGCACCCTGTCCACGACCTCCGCGACTTTAACGCCGATGCAAGGCCTCAGCCTGACGATTCCGGAGGGCGTCGGCACCACCGCGATCATCACCCTTAACGTTCCGAATCCCTACGCCACGGGCAACGATATTCCGGGCGGCGTGTTCGGCGTCACCGTCAATGGCACGGTCTCGCCGGTCGTCGCAAGCTTCACCTATAACGAGACCCCGTCGAGCTTTGGCCGTATCCCGACCACGCTCGTCGTTGGCATTCCGCTGGCCAATGCAGCTCAGACCGTCCAGGCTGTATGGGCTGGCGTCCGCGGCAGCAATGTGATCATCGACAGCCCGGCATCGCTGAGCGCAGTTTTCTAAAGTCCGATCCGGATAAGCACGGCGCGCTAGCGCGGCCCTCGCACATGAACATGACGCGACGGCAGGCTGACCTCAGCCAGCCGTGCGGCGTCTTCCTCATGGTCGATCGCGACATACTCGCCGTGCCAATACGCCAGCGCGGCGGTACGCTCCGACGCAATCACGTCGAGCACGCGGCCGATGACGATCACGTGCGAATGCCGTTCGATGGTCTCCTCGACCTCGCAATCAACCGCGGCGAGCGCGCCGACCAGCAGCGGGACGCCCGACGCGCGCGTCGTCCACTCGGCCCCGGTGAAGCGGTCCGCGCCCTTCAGGCCGCCCTTGCCGGTGAAGCGCTCGGCGATGTCGCGCTGATCCGCGGCCAGGATGTTGACGCCGAACACGCCATGGCGCGCGATCAGCGGCCATGACGAGGCCGCGCGGTTGATGCTGACGATCAAGGACGGCGGCTCGACCGAGAGCGACGACACCGAGGTCACCGTCATTCCCGAAATATCCTTAGCCCGACCGGCCGTGATCACGCTGACGCCGCCGGTGAGGTGACGCATCGCGCCGCGGAATTCGGCGGCCGCAACCGCGGGCTCGATCGAAACATTGCGGACGACGGAATTCATGGCGACCTCACAGACTGTCTTCGCTGCCTTCGAGCAGATGCTTCAGGATCTCGCCCTCCAGCGCGGCGAGTTCGGCCGACCCGCGCCGGCGCGGCCGCGGCAGGTCGATCGCGGCATCCTCGGCGATGCGGCCGTCCTCGATGACCAGCACGCGGTCGGCGAGCGCGACCGCCTCGGCGACGTCATGCGTCACCAGGATCGCGGTGAAGCCCTGGTCGCGCCAGACCCGCTCCAGCAATTGCTGCATCGAGATCCGGGTCAGCGCGTCGAGTGCGCCGAGCGGTTCGTCGAACGCCAGCACGCGCGGCTGGCTGACCAGCGCCCGCGCCAGCGCCACGCGCTGCTTCTGCCCGCCCGAGAGCACCGACGGCCACTGGGTGCGCTTGTCGCCGAGGCCGACCTCGACCAGCGCGCGCTCGGCACGCGCCTGCGCATCAGCAGACGAGCGCTCGCGCCCCAGCCCGACCTCGACATTGGACAGCACCCGCGCCCAGGGCAGCAGCCGCGGCTCCTGGAACATGACGCGGACGTCCTGCGCCCGCAGCGGTTCGCCGAAGGCGATGCTTCCCGCCGTCGGCGCGTCGAGGCCGGCGATCAGACGCAGCAGCGTGCTCTTGCCGCAGCCGCTGCGGCCGACGATCGCGACGAACTGGCCGGCCGGGATGTGCAGGTCGATGCCGCGCAGCACCTCATTGTCGCCGAACGCCTTGCGCAGGCCGCGGATGGTCAGCGACAGGCCGCGGGCCGCGCCTTCCGGCACGCGCCGCAACTGCCGCGCCTTCGCGACGACCTCGGTGCGGTCGACCGGCTCGGCTTCAGCGGTTTCGAAACGAAGCGCTTCTTGCATTCTCATTCTCACTTCTTCTGGAAGGCGGGATGCCACGACAGGGTCAGCCGCTCCAGCGCCCGCGAGGCGCTGTCGGCGAGCTTGCCGAGCAAGGCGTAGATCAGGATCGAGAGCACGACGACGTCGATCAGCATGAACTCGCGCGCCTGCATCGCCATGTAGCCGAGGCCCGACGAGGCCGCGATGGTCTCCGCGACAATCAGGGTCAGCCACATGATGCCGAGCGCAAAGCGCAGGCCGACGAAGATCGAGGGCAGCGCGCCGGGGAAGATCACCCGGCGGAACAGCTCACCGTCGGTCATGCCGTAGATGCGGCCCATCTCGATCAGCTGCGGATCGACGGTGCGGATGCCGTGCAGCGTGTTGAGATAGATCGGGAAGAACACGCCGAGCGCCACCAAGAACAGCTTTGCCGACTCGTCGATGCCGAACCACAGGATAACCAGCGGGATCAGCGCCAGATGCGGAATGTTGCGCACCATCTGCAAGGTGGTGTCGGTGAGCTTTGCCGACAGCTGCGACAGCCCGTTGGCGAGGCCGAAGGCAAAGCCGATGCCGCCGCCGATCAAAAAGCCGATCGAGGCGCGCCAGAAGCTGACCCAGATGTTGCGGACCAGTTCGCCGGACAGCAGCAGCTTCCATCCCGCCACCGCGACGTCAGTCGGCGCCGGCAACACCCGCGAGGGCACGTAGCCGGTGACGCAGGCAAGCTGCCACACCAGCACGATCGCCAGCGGCACGATCCAGGGGATCAGACCGTCGACCTTTGGAAGTTTCAGGGCGCCGGAGCTGTTTCCGTTCCGATGGGATCGGAACGGAGCTCCAGATTTTTGTTTTGACGCGTTTTCTTCACGCGAACCGGCATCCACTTCGCTCGAAAACGCTTTGCGGCGCGGAAGACTGTCGATCAAGCTCATGATTGCGATGCCTGCTTCTGCGGACGGTAGTCGTTGCCGATGGTCTCACCGAACGGCCCGGTGTTGACGCGGATCGGCGTCACGTTGCCGCCTTGCGCCAGCGACAACAGCGGGAACACCAATTCGGCGAAGCGATAGGCTTCCTCGAGATGCGGGTAACCCGACATGATGAAGGTATCGACGCCGATCTCCTGATACTCCTTGATCCGCGCGGCGACGGTCTCGGGATCGCCGACCAGCGCGGTGCCGGCCCCGCCGCGCACCAGGCCGACGCCGGCCCACAGGTTCGGGCTGATCTCGAGCTTGTCGCGGCGGCCGCCATGCAGTTGCGCCATGCGCTGCTGGCCGACCGAATCCATCCGCGCAAAGATCTTTTGCGCGGCGGCCACCGTGTCGTCGGTGACGTACTGGATCAGTTCGTCGGCGGCGCGCCACGCCTCCGCATTGGTCTCGCGCACGATCACATGCAGGCGGATGCCGAACGAGAGCTTGCGGCCGCGCTGCGCCGCCACCGCCTTCACCTTGGCGATCTTCTCGGCGACCTGCGCCGGCGGCTCGCCCCAGGTCAGGTATTTGTCGACGGTGTCGACCGCGACGTCGATGCCAGCATCCGAGGAGCCGCCGAAATACAGCGGCGGCCGCGGCGACTGCACCGGATTGAACAGCAGGCGGCCGTCCTCGATCCGGATGTGCTCGCCTTCGACATTGACGGTCTTGCCCGCCAGGAGATCGCTGTAGACGTTGAGGAACTCGCGGGTCACCGCGTAGCGCTCGTCATGATCGAGGAAAATGCCGTCGCCCTTGTTCTCGATCGGATCGCCGCCGGTGACGACGTTGATCAGCAGGCGGCCGTTCGACAGCCGGTCCAGCGTTGCGGTCATGCGTGCGGCGACGCTCGGCGACTGCAGGCCGGGCCTCACCGCCACGAGATAGCGCAGGCGTTCGGTCCAGGGCGCGACGGCTGACGCCACCACCCAGGAATCCTCGCAGCTCCGCCCTGTCGGCAGCAGCACGCCGTAATAGCCGAGCTGGTCCGCGGCCTGCGCGATCTGGCGCAGATAATTGAAATTCACCTCGCGGCCGCCGATCGACGTGCCGAGATAGCGGCTGTCGCCGTGGGTCGGCAGGAACCAGAGGATGTTGGCGTTGGTTGGGGTGCTCACGTGCCCGGTCTCCATGCGACATCGGAAATCTTGATTTGTTTCGGGATCAGGCCGAGTGCGAAGAACGCGTCGGCGACCCGCTGCTGATCCGCGATGACGGCATCGGTGACCGGCTTGATGCCGTAGGCCTGCCGCTTCAATGCGACCTCGACCACCGGCACCGACAGGCCGATGCTCGGCGCCAGCTGCTCGGCGACGGCATGGATGTCGCCCTTGGCCCAGTCGTCGACCTCGCTCAGCTGCGCCAGCACGAGCTCGACGATCTTCGGATCGGCCTGCAGGAATTTCTTCGAGGCGAAGTAGAACTGATAGTTCGCGACGATGCCGGTGCCGTCGGCGACGGTGCGGGCGCCGGTCGCAGCTTCGGCCGCGGCCTGGAACGGATCCCAGATCACCCAGGCATCGACCGCGCCGCGCTCGAACGCCGCGCGTGCATCGGCCGGCGCCAGGAACACCGGCTCGATCTCGGAATATTTGACGCCGGCCTTCTCGAGCGCCTTCACCAAGAGATAGTGGACGTTGGAGCCCTTGTTCAGCGCGACCTTCTTGCCCTTCAGGTCGGCGACCGACTTGATCGCGCTGTCCTTCGGCACCAGGATCGCCTCGCCCTTCGGCGCCGGCGGTTCATACGCGACATACTGGATCGGCGCGCCGGCGGCCTGCGCGAAGATCGGCGGCGCCTCGCCGGTGTTGCCGAAATCGATCGCGCCGACATTGAGCGCCTCGAGCAGCGGCGGCCCGGACGGAAACTCGGTCCACACCACCTTGGTGCCGACCGCCTTCAGCTTTTCCTCGAGCGAGCCCTTGCTCTTGAGCAGCACCAGCTTGCCGTATTTCTGGTAACCGATGCGGACGACCTTCTCCTGGCCATAGGAGGCGCTGACGGTTGCGGCGACGATGCTGAGCGACAGCACCGCGCGGGCGACCCAGCGTCGGAATAAACGCGTCATGGGACTATCCTCTGCATTGAAATGACCAAACGCGCGCCGATCAGGTCTGGGGATTGCGCCAGACGATGTCGCGGATCGCGATCTGCTTCGGGATCAGGCCGAGCTTGAAGAAGCGGTCGGCGACGCCCTGCTGGGTCGCGATGATGTCGTCGGTCACGGGTCCGACAGAGAAGCCCGCCCGTTTCGCCGCGATGGTCTGGATATCGAGCGGCACGCCGGTGACGGCGGCCAGCGATTTGGCGACCTCATCGGGATGCGCCTGCGCCCATGCCGCGCTCGACGTCGTGACATCGACGATCTGCTGCAGGACCGCGCCGCGAGTGCGGGCGAAGTCGCGGTTGGCGATGTAGAACGAGTTGGTCTTGGTGATGTCGCGCGTCTTGACCAGAATGCGGCCGTTCTGCTTGGTCTCGGCGATCGCGAAATACGGATCCCAGATCGCCCAGGCATCGATACCGCCATTGGCGAAGGCCGGCCCGGCGTCCGGCGGCGTCAGATAGACCGGCGTGATGTCGTCATAGGTGAACCCGGCCTTCTCCAGCGTCTGGATCACGACGTTATGAGCGCTCGATCCCTTGGTGAAGCCGACGCGCTTGCCTTTGAGATCGGCGATTGAGGTGATCGCCGAATTCTGCGGCACCAGGATGCCGGAGCCGTTGATGATGGGCTGGGCCGCGGCATAGACGATGGCGGCACCCGCGGCCTGCGCGAAAATCGGCGGGGAATCGCCGACCGCGCCGTAATCGACGCTGCCGACATTCATCGCTTCCATCATCGGCGGGCCCGAGGAGAACTCGACCCATTTCACGCTGATGCCCTGCGGCTTGAAATGATTTTCCAAGGCCTCGCGCTGCCGCGTGATAACGAGCACGCCGTTCTTCTGGTAGCCGATACGAATTTCCTTCGCGTCCGCCTGCGCCTGCGCACCGCGTGACAGCGCAGCGGCGGCGGCTGTAACGAGCGACAGCTGGAGGAACTCACGACGCTTCATTCCAAAATTCTCCTGACGATCAAGCGCGCTATCGCGCTGCGCGATCATGCGATGTCAGGATGATGGGGCGCGCGAATGAAGCTGTCGAGCACCGCACAAAAATAGCGATGTCAGCACTTCGGTGCTGGCATCGCGCGTGCCGTTTCTTTTAAGGCACGGATCGCGCGTAGCGAATTATTTTCCTCACGGAAACGCGAGGTCGCTGTACAGAAGCGTTTTCGAGCGAAGTGGGTACCGGTTCGCGTGAAGAAAACGCGTCCAACAAGAATCTGGAATATCGGCTCTGTTTATCAGAGCCGGTGCTCCAGCAATCGATCAGCCGGCGGCGGCGGCTTTCGATCCGACATTGACCGCGAGTTTACCATAGCGGTCCGTGAACGCCTGGGTGTCGATCTCCTCGAGCTGGATCGAGCCGTCCAGCACGCCCTTCTTCCAGGCGTCGTGCTCGGGATCGTGCTGGAACTCCGGCATCACTTCCTTGGCGAACAGCTCGAGCGACTCGCAGATGTGCTCATGCGTGTTCTTGCCGGCCTGGTTGAGCAGGATCACCTGATCGATATGCGAGGAACGGAAGCGTCGCAGCTTCTTGCGCAAGGTCTCGGGCGAGCCGATCAGGCCGCCGCGCAGCGCGGCCTCCTGCGCCTCCGGATTGTCGCGCTTCCATTTGTTGTACTCATCCCACATGTTGACAGTGCCGGGCGCCGGCCGCTGCCGGTTCTGCGCCTGGCCGTAATAGCGCAGCGCGAACTGGAAGAAGGTCGCGCCGTCGGCGCGCCGGCGCGCTTCCTCGTCGGTCTTCGCGCACATGAAGAACGAGACCAGCGCCATGTTCGGATTGATCTCGTAGTCGGCGAGCTTGTTCAGCCGCTTGGTGATCGCGTTGTAATAGGCGTGCACCCAGGCATGCGCCGCCTCGGCGCTGACGAACTGAAAGCCGAGCGCGCCAAACCCGTTCTGCCCGGCGCGTTCGATGGTCGGCAATTGCGAGCACGCCATCCAGAGCGGCGGATGCGGCTTCTGCACCGGCTTCGGCACGACATTGCGCAGCGGGATATCGAAATAGTTGCCGTGATGCTCGGTGCCGACCTTGGTGAACATCGGGAAGATCGCCTGCACGGCTTCCTCGAACACCTCGCGCTTGGTCTCCATGTCGCGGCCGAACGGCGTCAGCTCGGTGATCGAGGCGCTCTCGCCCATGCCGAACTCGCAGCGGCCGTTGCTCAAGAGATCGAGCACCGCGACCCGCTCGGCGACGCGGGCGGGATGATTGGTGGTGAGCTGGAAGATGCCGTGGCCGAGCCGGATGCTCTTGGTGCGCTGGCTCGCGGCGGCAAGGAAGGATTCCGGCGCCGGCGAATGCGAATATTCCTCGAGGAAGTGGTGCTCCACGACCCAGGCGTAGTCGTAGGCGAGCCGGTCGGCGGTTTCCAGTTGCGTCAGCGCGTTCTGGTAGAGCCTGAGCTCGTCGCCGTCGTTCCAGGGGCGCGGCAATTGCAGCTCGTAAAAGATGCCGAATTTCATGGAGTCACTCCCAAGGTCGCTTCCTCGACCACGTGTCGTGGTCCCGACCGCTTGTTGTTTTGGAGCAGTCTAGTGGCGCCCCGGATCAAGTCTAGCCTCGGAGGCGAAACCCCAATTCCGCGCAGCGGGAGACGGCTTGATCGGAACGCATGAATGTTTAGCTTGTGCTGGCCTGAGTCGCGGCGCTATCGGTCGCGCGCTCACTCTTCCGAAAGCTCATGACCACCTTCACGCCGCATCAGGACACTGCGCTGAAAGCCGTCGCCGACTGGCTGAAGGCCAAGCCGGGCCAGAATGGCACGCCGCCGGTGTTCCGCCTGTTCGGCTATGCCGGAACCGGCAAGACCACGCTCGCCCGCCACATCGCCGAAGGCGTCGACGGCGAGGTGAAGTTCGCGGCCTTCACCGGCAAGGCGGCGCTCGTCATGCGCAACAAGGGCTGCGACAGCGCCTCGACGATCCATTCCCTGATCTACCGCGCCCGCGAGTCCGGCGTCGAGCAGCCGAGCTTCGAGCTCTGGGACGACGCGCCGGCATCGAAGGCGAAGCTGATCGTGATCGACGAGTGCTCGATGGTCGATGCCGAGCTCGGCCGCGATTTGATGTCGTTCGACTGCCCGCTGCTGGTGCTCGGCGATCCCGCGCAATTGCCGCCGATCCAGGGCGGCGGCTTCTTCACCGATGCCGAGCCCGACGCGATGCTGACCGAGGTGCATCGCCAGGCGCAGGACGATCCGATCGTGCGGATGTCGATGGATATCCGCGAGGGCCGCGAGCTCGAGATCGGCCGCCACGGCGCGAGCGAGGTGGTGTCGCGCAAGGAGCTCGATCCGGACCGCGTGATGAGCGCCGACCAGGTGCTGGTCGGCCGCAACAACACCCGCCGCGCCTACAACATGCGGGTGCGGCAGCGGCAGAACATCGAGGATCCGCTGCCGGTTGCCGGCGACAAGCTGGTCTGCCTGCGCAACAACCGCAAGAAGGGCCTGTTCAACGGCGGGCTGTGGCGGGTCAAGGCGCGCGCGCAGTCGAAATCCAAGATCATCACCATGCGCGTGATGCCGGACGAGGACTTCGGCTACAAGGTCACCAAGGTCTCGGTGCGCGGCGAATGCTTCGACGGCGGCGTCGAGGGCGTGCCGTGGGAGCAGCGCAAGCCCTATGACGAGTTCGACTACGGCTACGTGCTGACCGTGCACAAGTCGCAGGGCTCGCAATGGGACGACGTCGTGCTGTTCGACGAGAGCTTTGCGTTCCAGGACTCGCGCGCGCGGTGGCTCTACACGGGGATCACGCGGGCGGCGAAGCGGCTGAGTATCGTAGTTTGATCGTCCCGCCGGCGGCCCCAACCTTCAGCGTCGTCCTGGCGAAAGCCAGGACCCATTACCCCGGCTGCTTGTTGTTGCGGGACGCTGGGGCCACGATCCCGCCTAAAGTACATTTCGTGGTTATGGGTCCTGGCTTTCGCCAGGACGACGGGCGTGGAGAGGCCGCGGGCAAAAATCCATCACCGACATCCCTGAACCTCGCTGATTTCCCTCACGAAACCGTGTGGCCGGCGCCGTAACAAAACGCCCCCTCGCCCGTATTTTGAAGCGTCGGAGCCGCCGGCCTGATTGGCCAATAGCGGCTCCCGCTCTAGACTGGCCCCACTTGCGATCCCACGAGGAACCCATGCCCAAAAGCTCCCTCAGCCGCCTCTCGCTGTGCGCCGCCGCGATCGGCGCGCTGGCCGTCACAGCTTTTGCCGTTGCGCCCTCGCTTGCTGCCGAGGACGCCGTGATCATCCCGCCGCCGGCCGCGAGCGCGCCGGAAACCGGCATCAAGACCGCGGTGCTCGCCGGCGGCTGCTTCTGGGGTGTGCAAGGCGTGTTCCAGCACACCGCCGGCATCGTCAGCGCGGTGTCCGGCTACTCCGGCGGCAGCAAGGCAAACGCCGATTACGAGAAGGTCTCGACCGGCACGACCGGCCATGCGGAATCGGTCGAGATCAAGTACGACCCGCAGAAGATCTCCTACGGCAAGATCCTGCAGATCTTCTTCTCCGTCGTGCACGACCCGACCCAGCTGAACCGGCAGGGCCCGGATTCCGGCACGCAATATCGCTCGGCGATCTTCACCACCAGCGACGAGCAGAAGAAGGTCGCGGACGCCTATATCGCCCAGCTCAACGCGGCCAAGGTCTACAAGAAGCCGATCGTCACCAAGGTCGGCGCGCTGGAGGCGTTCTATCCGGCGGAGGGCTACCACCAGGACTATCTGACGCTGCACCCGAACCAGCCCTATATTGCCTATAACGACATCCCGAAGGTCGAGAACCTGAAGAAGATCTTCGCGGAGACTTACATCGAGAAGCCGACGCTGGTGGGCAGCACCAAGGTCACCAACTGAGCATCTCGCAAAGGAGGTTGAATGTCCGATACCAAGACCGACGGCAAGGTCCGCAAGAGCGAGGCCGAGTGGCGCAAGGAATTGACGCCGATGCAGTATGCCGTGCTGCGCGAGAAAGCGACCGAGCGGCCCTTCACCGGCGAATACGAGCATGATCCGCGCAAGGGCACCTATGTCTGCGCCGGCTGCGGGCAGACGCTGTTCGAGTCCGACCAGAAGTTCGATTCCGGTTGCGGCTGGCCGAGCTTCTCCAAGCCCTCGGTCGAGAGCCATGTCGACGAGGAGCGCGATATGAGCCACGGCATGATCCGCACCGAGGTGCTGTGCTCGAAATGCGACGGCCATCTCGGCCACGTCTTCAACGACGGCCCCGGCCCGACCGGCCTGCGCTACTGCATCAACTCGGCGGCGCTGAAGCTCGACGAGAAGAAGTAACGGCGCCCACCATGCCGCGCCCCACGCGACCAACAGGCCGGTCGCGTGGGGCTTTGTTTTGGCTCCGGCCCCCGGCAACATCCTCGTGATCGGCTGACGGCCTTAACGACTCGCAGGCCGGAATGTGCTTTGCTCGGTGTTCGCGGGGCCGTAGGCGTCTCGCCGTGCGGCTGCCGCCTGTTCTGAGGAGGGCGCCATGTCGCTTGGACTGATCCTCATCATCCTTTTGCTGATTATCCTGCTGGGCGGCTATAGCGGCCGAATCCGCGGCTATGGCTATGGCCTCGGCCACTCCGGAATGGGCCTTTTCGGGGTGATTTTGATCGTGGTCGCGATCCTGGCCTGGCTCGACAAGATTTGAGAGCCATAAGTCATTGAAACAAAATGACTTATCTGGCCGGTGCCCGTGCTATGCGCGGATTCAGCATGTGCCCTGTCAGGGGCTCGTCTGGGGTCGCATTTTTGTCAAAGAGGCCTATATTAGGGGTCGAAATGACATGTACGGCGCGCCGCCGATAATAGGCCGCCGTCCCCCAAAATCCCTTTCGCAACGCCAACTGAAAAGAACACAAGAGGTCGTCGACCATGCGTCCCCTGCGTCCGTTCAACTATAACACATCCGCCGAACTGTTCCCCGCCGCGATCCGCAAGAAGAAGCGGGCGGGTTTCGCCTACCGCCGTTTCGGCACCGCTGCCGAGGCCGTGCAGTTCGCGATGGAGCAGCTGCCGGCGGACTCGCTGAACGGCGCCTATCTCCAGGTCGAGGAAGCCCGTTTCGACCAGAACGGCATCCGCTCGCTCTATGAGAGCGAGGCCTTCCCGCTGCCGCGTCGTCCGCGCCCGGCCGCCAGCCAGACCGACGCTGACGCCGCATAAGCTTTCTGCTCTTCGCTCAACGAAAAGCCCTCGGATCGATCCGGGGGCTTTTGTTTTGGCGAGATGCGTTAAAGCATGATGAAGTTGGGCTGAGCTTGCGACCGCAACGATGCTGCGCTCCCTCTCCCGCTTGCGGGGGAGGGCTGGGGTGGGGGCTCTCGCCGCGAGTCGCATCGCGGAGAGAGCCCCCACCCGCCGCGCTCAGGCGCGCAAGAGCGCTGCCGAGCGCGTCGGCCTCCCCCGCAAGCGGGAGAGGCGAAGCGAGTGTGCGGCTCGACTGCTTCAACCAAAAATCATCATACTCTAGAACCGCGGCTGCTTGTCGAGCCAGCGCCGCAGCATCCGCACATTGCGGATATTGGCGCGGAACATCACGTCGAAGGCATCGCCCGCCACCGGCACCATGCCGATCACGCCGTCGACGGCGACGTTGGCGAGCATCCGCGCGGTGATGTGCCAGGGCGCGCCGAGCAAGCGGGCCTCGCGCACCAGCCACAGCGAGATCGCGGTGGTGATGATATCGCCGACCACGGGGATCAGGCCGATCAGCCCGTCGATGCCGTAGCGCACCTTGGTGCCCGGCACGATGAAGGCGACGTCGAGCAGCTTTGCGATCATCTCCAGCCGCGCCAGCCGCTGCTCGCGGGTCAGATTGCCGAACGGATTGGCGGTGGAGTTGCGGAAGTCGAACTGGAAGCCTTCCTGAAAGGCTCCCTGAAAACCTTGGAACTGCGGATGCAGCGGGCCGTCGGCGAGCTCGCGCCCGTCCTGGTCGATGACCTTGCTGCGCGCCTGCGCGCCGCCAAAAGGCGGCCGCGATCTCGCGGCGTGGGGCGTGAAGATGTCGTCCTCGGGCATGGCCATCACATGGTAACGCAGGCAGGCGGTTCAAGTTGCGTCACATTACCACTGTGTCACCTTCAAGGCCTGTCACCTCGAGGCTCTGCCGTGCTCGCCTTCAGTAGACGCCCTTGTTCATGGTTCTAAGGCGCTGCGCCAGCGTCCGCATGACCTTCAGGGCAAAATGCGGCGTCTGGCTCACGAGGAAGAGAAACTGCTTTTCCGAGACCGGGACGAGCTCGACATCCGTGAGCGCCGTGGCGGTTGCGCTCCTCGGCTCGTTGTCGATCAACGCCATCTCGCCAAAAATCGTGTCGGGCGCCAGGTCCGCCATGGTCTTGTTGCCGACCTGAATGCGCACATAGCCGCTCTTGATCACGAAGAGCTCGTTGGCCTGCTCGCCCTCGCGAAAGATCACGCCGCCGGCTCGGACCAGGCGCGTTTCGATACTGTTGCCCGTCAGAAGGCTGAAGCTTGCATCTGCCACTCGAAATTCCTTTCCCCGAATCCGGACGCAGATCCCGTACGTCCCGGTCGTCTGCAGCGACGGCTGAAATAAATGCGCGAACACAGAATAGAGCAGGCCCGGGATCGGCATCGCCACTGCCCCGGGCGGCCGCGGGTCGCGAGGACGACGCGGGCATGACATTGGGACTACGTTTGCGTGACGATGATATGACAGTTATGTGAAGCGCGCTGGCCCTCCGGCCATCTCGTGCGCTGACAAGACTACCGCAATGGGTGATCTATTCCGCGCCGTGCGTTGAGCGCGGCCCTGTCCGATCCCGATGCGATCATTCGCCGTTGGGCCAGACGTCGCCGGTCACGATTTCTGCTTTTCCCTTGGTAGTGAGTAGGCGCCTAGTGCTGCGAAGCCGGCTGCGCCGGCGCGTGCAGCTCTTCGGCATATTTGTGCGCCAGCCAGGACGTGATCACGCCCGGGATGAAGCCGACCATTCCGTACAGGATGAACTGCACCGCGCCGCTCTCGGAGCCGTGCGAGGCGTAGGTCAACGCCGCGCCAACGAACGCCACCGCGCCGACGAGCAGCATCCGCACCACCGGCGCGATCCGCTTCACATGCATCAGGATGTCGTCGATCGCACCGAACATCAGCGACGGCACGATGCCGAACAGATAATTGTATTGCAGCGACTTCACGAACACGACGAGCAGCTTGGTCACCTCGCCGCCACTGGTCTCGGTCCAGTAGCCGGACTGATAGGTGGTCATCAGCAGCAACAGGAAGCCGCCGATGAACGGCCCGATGGCTGCGAAGATCAGATAGCGTTTCATGGCGTCCCCTTGCCCGACGTCAGCCAAGTGTAACGCGGTCGCGCGACGGTTCTAGGGAAAAATCGAAAGCCGCGGCGATGTTCCGGAGCGCTGCGCGTCGAATGCGCTGCAACAGCCGCAGATCTTGCTGCGATACGGAATCGCCCGGACGAAGCCGGGCGATGACATGGCTGGCAACCGAGGCGAGAGCTAGGCCGCTACTCACCCCACGCGGCGAATGCCTCGTTGAAGGCGCGCTCGCCGGGGGCGCCCTTTTCGATCGCGATGATGGCGCGGCGCTGGTTGGTGTAGACCAGCGGCACGTCGAACCACGAGCGCTCCTTCAAGAGCTGCAGGTTGCGCGAGCGGTCGGCATCGACATTGGAGAGGCCGACCAGGAAGAAGCCGTCGGTGACCTTGACCGCGAGCCCGGCCAGCGGCGTGCCGCGCGCCTGCTCGTTCGACTTCATCAGGATGCCCGGTACGTTGCCGACGCCGCCATTGGCGAAGTCCTGCGGCAGGATGAAGGTCAATTCCGCGGTATGGCTCGCCGGCAGCGATGAATCGGTGTTGCGGCGGAACGACATCGTCATCTTGAACTTGCGATCGGGGATGTCGATGTCGGCGCGCACGGCGATGTCGGGCTTCTGGTTGCCCGATCCCTTGACCTGCTCGGTGCGCCAGACCACCGAACCGACATACTGCTTGCCCTTCGGATCGGACGGGTCCTCGTCATACAGCACCACGCGCTGCGCCACCGGGGCGACGGTCTCGCCCGACGACGAGGGCTGGCCGACGCGGTCGGTGATCTTCTTGCTCGCAGGCGTCGACGCGGCATCTTTCGGCGCCTCGACCGGGGCCGAGGATTTGAACAGGCTGCTGACAAGGGTCATGGCCTGCTGCCGGAACAGGATGCCGGTGCCGACCAGGATCAGCAGGATGCCGATCACGATCGCGGTCTTGAACGGGAACATCGACCCGACGCGCGGCGGCTTCTTCGGCTCGCGCTCGCCGTTGCCGGCCCGCGACCGCTGCGGCGGCGGACCCTGTGGCGGCTGCGGGGTGTAGCGCTCGGCCTCCTCGATCGACTCGTCGTAGGAATACGGCGCCTCCGGATCGCCGCCGCGATTCTCCAGGCTCGGCTCGAGCCGGTCGAATTCCGGCGAAGGCGACGGCACGTTGGCGTAGGTCTTGCGCGCGTTGCGGCTGGCTTGCGCCGCGGCACGGCCGAGATCGTCGGCATCGGCGGTGATGTCGCGGAAGCCGCGCACGCCCGGCGCGGCCGGCGGCACCGGCGGCGGCGCGCCTTCCGGACCGCGGCGGGGCGGGCCCGGCCGGGCCGGCGGCCGTCTCTTATACACATCT